>NZ_JBEZJL010000012.1:0-172499 GCF_040651755.1 Actinomadura sp. NPDC048394
GGCGCCGCCCGAGCAGCAGCCCGCCGTCGAGCAGCCCGGCCTCACCCAGCCGGTCGCCCTCGGCGCGGACGGGACGATCCTCAACGGCCTCGGCGCGCGGGGGAGCCGCTCGCCGTTGACGAACGTCCCGTTGGTGGAGCCCTCGTCGCGGACCCAGGCCGTCCCGGACGGGTCGAGCCAGACCGTCGAGTGCCGCCGCGACACGTTGTCGTACTGGGTGAACGTGGCGGCCACCGGCGACTGGCCGGCGTCCCGGCCGAGCACCAGGTGCTGGCCGACGGACACCTTCAGCTCGCCGGTCGGGAACTGGACCCGCAGGACGGGCGTGCCCTTCTGCGGCAGCTGCCGCCCGCACGAGTTGCACTGCGCGGCGCCCGGGTTGGTCAGCACCGCTTCGCAGTACGGGCACATGAACGCCGTGCTGTCGGGCTGCTGCGGGTGCTGGTGCCCGTGCTGGGGGGCACCGTGCTGCTGGTCGGGCGGCAGCAGGGTCGCCTCGCGCCCGTGCGGGGGCGGCATGGGCGGCTGCTGCGGCGGCGGGCCGTACTGGTGGTCCGCCGGTCCGGGCTGCGGCATGTACTGGTCGGGCGGCTGCTGGTACTGCGGCTCGGGCTGCTGGTACTGCGGCTCGGGCTGGCGGTACTGGTCGGGCGCCGGCGGCTGGTGCTGCGGCGGCGGTCCCCACTGGTCCGGCTGCTGCTGCGGCTGCTGTTGCTGCTGCGGCGGCGGCATGGACCACGGGTCGGCCGGCTGCTGGCTCTGCTGGGGAGCGCCGTGCTGCGGCTGGTGCTGCGGCGGCGGCCCCCACTGGTCCGGCTGCTGCGGCTGCTGCGGCGGCGGGCCCCACTGGTCGGGCTGCTGCTGCTGCGGGGGCGGTCCCCACTGGTCCTGCTGCGGCTGGCCGTGCTGGGGGGCACCGTGCTGGGGAGCGCCGTGCTGCGGGGGCTGCTGGTAGTCGTGCTGGGGCGGCTGCTGGTACGGCTGGCCTTGCTGCGGCGGGAAGCCCCCGTGCTGGGGAGCGCCGTGCTGGGGGGCGCCGTGCTGCGGAGCACCGTGCTGGGGCGGACCGCCGTGCTGGGGGGCGCCGTGCTGCGGCGGGCCCTGGTCGTACCCGCCCGGACCGGCCCGGTGGCCGCCCCCCGGGCGCGCCAGGTTGGCCCCGCAGCTCAGGCAGAGCAGATCGCCCTGCTGGTACGGCTCGTCACAGACAGGACAGTTCAAGGTCGCCATGACACATCCCCCGAGCGCACGCCGGCGCGTTCGAGCCTCGACGTGAGGTGCTCCATGTCACCCCTTCGCGGGATCCCGATGTAGTACACCCGCCTTCCCTCCGGCCCTTCGTCCACGGACACCTGCACTCGGGGCCCTGCGTGTTCCCTAGTCTTACCGATGCCGGCCGATGCCCCGTACCGCTCCTCCCCCAGCGGGGTGAGCGGGACGGCGCGCTGGTTCGCCGACCCCCTCCAGAGTAGAGAGCCACCTTCCGGGTGTCGCCCCCTCGGGTTGAGCCGGTCGACGTACGGCCCCGCCATCACGGCATCGCACAGGTCGAGGATCTCGCGCGACCCCCGGACCCGCGAAAGCCGTGAGTAGACATATCCGCTGTACACCAATATGTCCAATGGCATCGTCTCACGCCGGGCGTTACGCCATGCGCGGATCCCGCGCAGCAGGGCGGCGAGCGCCGCGGGCTGCTGGAACGGCTCGCCGCCCGAGATCGTGATCCCGTCCAGCGGGCCGGGGAGGGACTCCAACCAGCCGAGGACGGCCTCGACCGGCACGGCCTTGGCCGGGTCCGCCTCCCAGGTGTCGCGCGACAGGCAGCCGTGGCAGTGCAGCGTGCACCCCTGCGTCCAGATGCCCGCGCGCGTGCCGGGGCCGAGTGTGGTCACCGGATAGTGCGCCTTGGCGAGCAGCAGCGCGGGCGCCCCGCCCTGAGATTCGCCCTGAACCTCGTCCTGGGCCTCGCCGGGGGGTTCGGCGGTCACTGGATGTCCAGGTGGACGATGCCGCCCTCGCGCCGGATCCCGGACACGGTGATCTGCTCGTCGGCGCCGAGTTCACGGTGGAACAGCGCGCGCGCCAGCGGGTTGACGAAGTGCGACTCCAGCGCCATGCCGATGCCGCGCCCGCCCTTGTCCAGCTCGTCGGTGCACCACTCGCGGAGCGTCCGCAGCGCGTCGTCCTGGACCGTCAGCATGAGCCGGTGCTCGTCGGCGACCCGCTTGCAGATGTTCGCGAACTGCAGGTCGAAGATCTTGTGCGCGGCGTCGCCGGAGATGAAGTCGAACACCACGATGTTGTCGCCGAACCGGTTGAGCAGCTCCGGCCGGTTCAGCACCTCGGTGAAGTGCGCGGCGACCGCGTCCTTGATCCGCTGCTCGACCTCGAAGTAGGACATCCCGGGTGTGATGTTGCGCACCCGGTCGCCCGCGAGGGCCGGGACGGCCTCCAGCATGCCCGGCTCGCGGCCCGGCACGAACATCCCGAGGTTCGAGGTGAAGATCAGGATCGACTCGGAGAAGTGCACGGTGTTGCCGCGCCCGTCGGTGAGCCGGCCGTCCTCGAGGATCTGCAGGAACTTGTCCAGGATCCGCGGGTGCGCCTTCTCGATCTCGTCGAACAGGATCACCCGGAACGGGTCCTCGCGGACGGCGTTGGTCAGCTCGCCGCCCGCCTCGTGCCCCACGTACCCGGGCGGCGCGCCGATCAGCCGGTCGCCGGAGCCCTCGGCGGAGAACTCGCTCATGTCGAAGCGCAGGTAGGCGCCCTCGTCGCCGAACACCAGCTCGGTGATCGCCTTGGCCAGCTCGGTCTTGCCGGTGCCGGTCGGCCCGGCGAAGAACAGCACGCCGCGCGGCCGGCTGCCGGACCGGGTCGCCTGCGCGCCCGACAGCCCGAGCACGGCCCGCTTGAGGATGTCGAGCGTCTTGGTGACCGCCTGCGGCTGCCCGATCACCCGCTCCGGGACGCGCTTCTCGCCTTCGAGGACGCGGCGCCGCAGGTGCCCGCGGCTCCACGGGTTGTCGAGGACGCCGAGCTTGTAGGTGCGGACCGCGTCCGGCAGGTCGGCGAGGTCGACGTTGCGCTCCTTCGCCAGCCGGGTCACCTCGATCATCGACTGGAGCGTGAGCCCGTCGGCCTGCTCGGCGAACGAGTCGCACGCCGCCGCGGCCGCCTCGTCCGCGCCGACGTCGCTGACCCCGAACGCGCGGGCCAGCAGCCGCGCCGTCTCCTGCCGGTCGCCGAGGTGCGGCCGCGGGATCGTGATCTCGCGGATCGTGTCGTTGTCGGCGGTCAGCCAGGACGGCAGGTCGCCCGGCCGCTCCACCAGCCACACCACCGGGTTGTACAGCGGCTTCGGCCGCGCCCCGTTCCCCCGGACGGGCCGCGCCGTCCGCGACAGCTTCGCGCAGAACCGGAAGAAGTCCCGCTCGGCCGGCTCCATCTCGGTCGGGGTCCGGGCGATCCGCGACGCCGAGTCGATGACGAACGCGGCCCGCACGTTCTCCTGCGGACGCGCCACCGCCGCCAGGTGCCGGGTCAGCGCCTCCAGCGACGGCCGCTCGTCCTTGATCTTGCCGAGCACCCGCTCGGCGGCGCGCTCCGCCTCGTCGCCGGCCTCGTCGCCCGGCGGCGGGACGATCTCCAGCCCGTCCACCGGGTCGTACACCACCATGAACGACGCGCCGCTCGCACGCAGCGTCTCCCACAGCAGGGACCGCAGCGGCAGTAGCCGCGCGGGCCCGCCGCCCTCCGCCGGCGGCGCCAGGAAGCTGTCGTACAGGTTGCCCGACAGGACGTACTGGGAGTGCACCGACAGCGTCGCGTCGAGTTCGCGGATGAACGGCGGCCAGCCTTGCAGCCGGCCGCCCAGGGTCGGCGAATCAATGCTCATCTGGCTCGCTCCACTCCGCATGTCCCGGGGGGCGCCGGCCTCCCGCGCCCCGCGGCCCCCATTCTCCGATCACGCGCCGCCGGCGGGAGACGGCACGTCAAGTGGGACGCTCCCGGCGCCGTTCGCGTTGGCCCGAACGCGCCCCAGTCTGCCGTGGCGCGGCGCTGACCGGCAGCTCCCGCACGCCCGGGTCGAGCCGCCAGGACACCTCGGAGCGGATCCCGCCGTCCGCCAGCCGCGCCCGCGCGGCCTCGAACGCCGCGCACCACTCGCGCTCCCGCTCGACGTCGACGCGCCGGTCGTCCTCGCTCTCGGCGGGCCGCTCCCGGACCATCGCCGCCTCGACGCGCGCGGCGCCGTCGACCCGCATCCGGACGCTGTGGTCGGGCCAGGCGCCCTTGGTCAGCACCACCGAGCCGTCCCCGGCCGTCAGCGTCTCGAAACCCGGCTGGACCTCGTAGCCCATGTCCTCGAACGCGGCGGTGATCGAGTCGAGGACGTACCGGCGCTCCGCCTCGGCCTGCTCGGCGGCCTCCCGCTCGGCCGCGCGGCGCCGCGCCCGCTCCCGGGCGTCCTCGGTGCGCCGGTTGGCCTCCCGGATCCGCAGCCGGACCTCGTGCAGGACGCCCTCGGCCTCCTCGGCGGTGCCGACGGCGGCGAGCAGCCGGGCCGCCTCGGCGACCGCGCGGCGCTCGTCCTCGCCGGCGTCGGGCAGCAGCCGCGCCATGATCCTTTCGAGGGTCCGCTGGGTGTCGTCGCCGCGGCGGGGAGGCGGCGTGCGTCCGGTGTCGGCGCGCAGCCCTTCGGCGGGCGCGGTGAAGACCTGCGCGGTGACCTGCGCGGCGAGGTGCTCCGACAGGCGGCGCTCCGCCTCGGCCAGGAGCGGGTCGGTCGCAGCGCACCACGCGGTCAGTTCCTGCGCGGACTCGTCGGCGGGCCGCAGCGGCGGCGGCAGCGCCACGTCCGCGCCGAGCTTGGCGCGGGTCTCGGCGAGCGCCGCGATGCGCGCGTTGCGCTCCACCACCTCGCGCAGCGCCCGCTCGTGCGTGCGGACCTCGGCGAGCGCCGCCTCCCGCGCCTCGGCCCGCCCCGCGGCGAGCGCCGCCAGTGCCTGCGCGCCGCGTCCCGCCGCGTCGCCGCCGCGGCCGAGCACCCGGTTCATGCCCAGGGTCAGCACGACCGCCGCGTCCAGCACGATGTCGGCCTCGACGCCGCTGCTCATGTGGGGGTCCCTCCGGGGTGGCTCGTGCGGGCCTGCTGCCAGCGGTGCATCCGGACACCGGCCGCCACGCCGTGCGCCACGGCCCCGGCGACCATCACCAGCACCCACAGCACGCTCGCGATGGACGTCAGCGCCGCCGCCAGCAGAAGCAGGAGCAGCAGCGGCACCGTACCGGCGAGGAGCAGGAACCCGCACCCCCGCCGGTCGTTGCGGCGCGCGGCGCCCGACATCGTCCGCGACGCCTTGGACAGCCCGCGGCCGCCCGCGCCCAGCACCTTCGATATCAGCGACCACGGCCCGTAGGGGAGATAGTCACCGCCCTGCGCGCGCGCCAGCATCACCTCGGCGCCGCACTGCACGCCCCACGCGATGACCGCGAGGACGGCGAGCGCAGCGAACGGCACACCGCCGCCCGACGACGCGTGGAGGCCCACCGACGTCGTCCCGTCGTCGTGCTTCCCGGCGCCGAACAGGCTTCCGACGACCCAGCTGCCCGCCAGCCAGATCGCGAGGATCGGCAGCGACCACACGACCGCCCGCGTCACCGCCGCGCCGCGACCGGCGAGACGCTGCCGCTCACGGTCGGCCCACTGCGCCTGAAGCGCCTCCGAGCGCCGCGCCGCAGCGTGCCGGTCGCGCGCCCGCGCCTCCGCCTCCACTACGGCCTCCGGCAGCGCGCGCGCGACCGCGAGCAGCCGGAGCGGATCGTCGCCCGCCCCGTCCGCCATCCACGTGAACCACGGCACCGGCTCCGGGACGGCCTCCCGGGCCCGCGCCGCGCCCTCCGCCAGCGACCGGTGCGTCTCCGCCGGACGGGCCGCCAGCGCGAGCAGCGCAAGCAGGACCGCCGGCGGGTTCCCGGCCTCCGCGTCCGGCAGCCGCGCCGCCAGCCCGGCCGGCGTCGCGTCCTGCCCGCGCAGCCAGCGCGCGAGGTCGTTCCACGCCGCGACGTTGGCGCGCCACTGGCCGTCGATACCGGCCAGGTCCCCGGCGCCCGCGAAACCCGCCAGGACGCGCAGCAGGCCGTGCTCCCACAGGTCCCGGCCGATCTGGCACGCAAGGCGATGGTCGGGGTGGCGGGGATCGTTCGCGAGGGCGGCGAGCGCCGGCAGGTCCCCGGCGGACGTCCTGCGGCCGAGGTAGTGCGGCGGGAGTTCCGGATCCAGCCACAGCACGAGGTGCAGCAGCTTCACGTCCGGCGGCAGCGCCGCGGTGAGCGGGCCGTCGACCAGCGCGATGCGGCTGTCGTCCGGCACGTCCGCGAGCCAGTCCCGAAGGCTCCGCCACGCCTCACCGGACTCGCCGCGCCCGAAGAAGTACTGCGCGGCATGCTCCCAGTTCTCCACCAGCGCGCGCGCCAGCTCGTCACGCCTCGCATAGCGCGCGCCGTGGAACGGCAGTCCGACGCCCGGCTGCGCGGTCTCCTCCGTGACCTGCGGGGACCCGCCGTCCAGCCACTCGGCGACCTCAACGCCGGTCCACCTGCGCCGCGGATCCCGCGTCAGCAGGCCCTGGCAGAGCAGCCGCAGCCGCGCGTCCGGCACGTCGTCCGCGCTCACCGGACGCGTCGCCAGATGGTCGACCACCACGGTCTCGCTCAGGCCCTGGAACGGCGCACGGCCCGTCGCGCACTCCCGCACGATCATCCCGAGCGACCACCAGTCCCGGGCCGGCGACACCTGCCCCGACAGCGACTCCGGCGCCGCGTACGCCAGCGTCCGCGACGACGACGCGAACACCACGCTCTCGTCGAGCACCTTGCTCAACCCGAAGTCGGCGATCGCCAGCCGCAGCGGCTCCGCCGCGAGGACCAGCACGTTCTCCGGCTTCAGGTCCCGGTGCACGATGCCCGCCCGGTGCAGCGCCGCCAAACCGTCCGCCAGCTGCGCCGCGATCTCCTTCACGGTCCCGTCCGGGAGGGGGCCGTCGATGAGGTTGCGCAGGTTGCCGTCCGGCGCGTACGCGGTGACCTCGTAGTCACGGCCGTCCGCGTGGCCCGTCTCCAGGATCCGCAGCACGTGCGGCGAATCCAGCGCGGGCAGTTTCGCCCACACGTCGCGGTCGGCGTGGTACCCGCGGCGGAACACCTTCGCCACGAACCGGTCGCCGCTCTCGTCCCGCACCAGCAGCAGGTCCGACTCGGCGCCCTGCACCGGCAGCTCCGCGACCGCCTCGTACCGCTCGGCCAGCGCCGCCGGCAGGCGCATCAGCGGATCGCCGGCCGCCTCCCCGTCCCGCCGCGTCGTCCCGGGCCCGGACGCGGGCGGCGTGCGCGGCGCGGGCACCCGCTCGTCCCGCCGCGTCGCCCCGGCGTCCCGCCGCGTGTCCCGCGGCCCGCTCCCGGCGGATCCGGCCTCGCCGGACCCGGTCGCGTCGAACTCGCCCACCGCAGCCCCGTCTAGTCCTTGTCCTTGATGATCCGGAGGTACTCGACCTCCTTGAAGCGGACGACCATCGCCTCCATGAAGATCCGAGCGAGTATCGCCTCGAAGAACCAGACGACCGGCGAGGCGCAAATGATGATGAGGCCCAGCAGCCAGCCGTTGCGCAGACCCATGACCCAGATACCGATCACCACCACCAGCAGGGCGGACAGGCTGATCAGCAGCAGCGACAGGATGTAGAAGAGCTTGATGAGCTTCGGCGTGACCAGGTTGTTGAAGTTCGTGTCGAACAGCGCGCTGACGAGGCCCTTCGACTGCGGGTCGCGGGGTGGGGGCTGCCAGCTCTGGGGCTGTTCGTAGGGGCCGGTGCCGAACGGGCTGGACGGGCGGGGGCCGGGGATCGGGCCGGGCTGCTGCTGTGGCGGCGGGCCGTACGGTCCACCCGGCGGGCCGGGCGGGGGGCCCGGTGGGCGCGGTGATTGGCCGGGGTCCGATGGGTGCGTCATCGCCGTCGTCTCCAGTCTGGGGCCGCCTATAGGAAGACTCTAGAGCCTGAGCCGGGCGTGCGGCCGGAACGGGACGCGCGGCTCACCGGCCCCGTGCGCGCTTCCCGCTGCGTTTCCTTTCCGGGTGTTGTCCGCGGTGTCGCGGCCGGGTGGTCCGCGGGCGGGTTATCGTGCCGGAAGCTCCCTCTGAGGGCCGGAATGGGCGAGGTGCGATGGTCGCGTTGGTGCTGGTTCCGGCCGGGTTCGTGGTCGGACTCCTTCTGGCCCCGCTGGCGGCCCCGTTCACCGGGGTGATGCCGTGGACCCGGCGGACGGCCATGGGGGTCGTCGCCGCGGCCGTCTCCGGGGTGATCGGGTGGCGGGTCGGGGCGCATCCCGTTCTCGGCGCGCTGCTCTACCTCGTCGCGGCCGGCACCCTGCTGGCGTTCGTCGACGTCGAGGTCAAGCGGCTGCCCGACCGCTTCACGCTGCCCTCCTACGGCGCCGTGGCGGCGCTGCTGGCCGCGGCGGTGCCGTTCACCGGCGGCGGGTGGCGGCATTTCGAGCACGCCCTCATCGGGATGGCGGCGATGTTCGCGCTCTACGCCGTCCAGGCGTTCGCGGTGCCGTCGGGGATCGGGCTGGGGGACGTGAAGCTGTCGGGCGTGCTCGGGCTGTGCCTCGGCTGGTTCGGGGCGCGGGCGTGGGTGACGGGCCTGCTGGCGACCTACCTGCTCGGCGGCGTCATCGCGGTCGGCGTGCTGATCGTCCGGCGGTCCCGCAAGGGGGAGTTCCCGTTCGGGCCGTCGATGCTGGTCGGGACGCTCGTCGGGGTGCTCGTGGCCACCGGGTAGGGGCCGGGGTCACCGGGTAGGGCCCGGGGGTCACGTGCAGGGGTCCTTCTGGCCCGCCTTGACGCCGCCGGTGATCTTGTTGAGCGTCTGCGGGGCGAAGTGCACGCCGTTCTTGCCGAGGACGAGGCGGACGCCGCCGGCGGCGGGGGCGGAGCCGTCGGCGGTGAGGAGCGCGTCGGGCACGTCGCGGGCCAGCGCGGACGCCTGCGCCTCCGCGGACGGGTTGTAGACGAGCCGGCTCTCGGCGACGGGCGCCGCCTTCTCCGTCTTCTTCGCGACCTTGAAGCCGCGCTTGCCGAGCTGGTCGACGACCCGCTGGACCGCGGCCTTCGGCGCGCCCGCCGCGACGACGGTGACGGTGACCTTGCCGGGGTCCGGCGGGGCCTGCTCGGCGGGGGCGGGCTTGGCCGGTTCGGCGGGCAGGTCGTTGTCGTGCCGGATGGCGTCGAACAGCGGCTTGGCCTGCGCCTGGTTCCACTGGACGCGGTTGGGGTCGGGGGCGTAGCCCTCGACCGGGACCGTGACGAACCGGACCTTGCCGGCGTCCATCCCCTTGAGGCCGTCCGCGAGCTTCTTCATGGTCGCGAGGTCGAGGCCGTCGTCGGTCGTCAGCGACTTGGTCGCGGCCTTGAGGAACTTGTAGGTCTTCGCCGGGTCGGTGAGCACCGAGCCGCTGGTGGCCTTGTCGACGACGGCGGCCATGAACTTCTGCTGCCGCTGGATGCGCTCGAGGTCGGAGCCGTTGCCGAGGGAGTAGCGGGCCCGCACGTAGCCGAGGGCCTGGGTGCCCTTGACGGTCTGCTTGCCGGCCTTGAGGTGCAGGTCGGCGCGGGGGTCGTCGACGGGCTTGGCGACGCAGATCTGGACGCCGCCGAGCGCGTCCACCATCCGCTTGAAGCCGGAGAAGTCGATCTGCACGAAGTGGTCGATGTGGATGCCGGTGAGGCCTTCCAGCGTCTTCCAGGTGCAGGTGGGCCCGGCCAGGGCGAACGCGGAGTTCAGCATGCCGAACTGGGCGGGGACGGTGCCGCCGCCGTCCTTCTCGCACGCGGGGATCTTCACCATCGAGTCGCGGGGGAAGCTGACGCCGACGGCCTGGTCGCGGTTGGGTGACAGGTGCAGCAGGATCGCGGTGTCGGAGCGGGCGCCGGTCACGCCGTCGGCGGCGTACTTGGCGTTGTCGCCGGCGCGGGTGTCGGACCCGAGCAGCAGGATGTTGAGCGACTTGTTGAGCTTCTTCGGCCGGTTCGCGCCGAGCTTCCCGTCGACGTGCTTCTTGTCGATGCCGCCGACGAGGTCGTGGTAGAGCCAGGCCGCTCCGGCGCCGCCGAGCAGGACGACGGACGCCGTGCCGATCGCGGTCCAGCGCAGGATCCTGCGGCGGCGGGCCCGCGCCGCCGCGGCGCGCGATGGCGGGGCGCCGTCGTCGGCGGGGGCGGGAGCGGGAGCGTCGGTGGTGCTGTCGGCGGCGGTGTCCCCCGCGAGGTCTTCGCGGCCGGGGTCTTTGTCGCTCATTCGTCCAGTTTCGGGCGGGCCCTGTCCGGGGCGCGTGGTCTGGGGGGGCCGTCAGTGTAGGCGGGGGCGGAAGTCACGTACATCTTCTTGTTTGATGCGCGATACGTCCGATCTGTTGTCATCTTCGGGTGGATTGTGGCCCGGATCCCTTGCCGCGGTGTTTTCCGTACGATCTCGTCCGTGGACGAGGCGTGGGTGATCGGTGGCCGGTTCACCATGCTCGACCGGATCGGGGCGGGCGGGACGAGCCGGGTGTGGCGCGCCTACGACGGGGCGGAACGGCGGTACTGCGCGGCGAAGCTCGTCCGGCGGAGGGGCCCGACGTCGGTGCTGCGGGCGGTCCGGGAGCAGGCGCCGCGGCCGGCGCATCCGCACGTGGTGACCCCGTACGCGTCGTGCGCGGCGGGCGAGGACGTGCTGCTGGCGATGGACCTGGTGAGCGGCGGGTCGCTGGAGACGCTGCTCGGCGACTACGGGCGGCTGCCGCCGGCGTACGCGGCGGAGGTGCTGGACCAGGTGCTGGCCGCGCTGGGCCACATCCACCGCGCCGGGATCGTCCACCGGGACGTGAAGCCGGCGAACCTGCTGCTGGAGCCGAGCCCGGTCGGGGCTCCGCACGTGCGGCTCGCCGATTTCGGGATTGCGCTCGGCGACGACGGCGTGCGCCTCACCACGACCGGTTTCACGGTCGGCACGCCGGGCTACCTGGCGCCGGAGGTGCTCGACTGGAACCGTCCGGGGCCGCGGCAGGACCTGTACGCGGCGGGGATGGTGGGCTGGCGGATGCTCACGGGCGCGGGCGACCCGGAGCCGCGCCAGCGGATCGGCGCGCGGCCCGGCGGCGTGCCGCCGATGCTGTGGACGGTGCTGTCGCACCTGTGCGACCCGGATCCCGAGCGCCGGTTCGTGGACGCCGGCGCCGCGCGCCGTGCGCTGTCGTCCTGCGACCTGGACCTGCGGTTCCCCGTGCAGACCCTGGACGGGGAACCCCTCCAGATCTTCGACCACCTGGGCCCGCCCCCGCCCCACCCCTGACCCGGGGGCCTCAGGTCTTTTCGAAGCTGATGTCGACGCGGCGGTTCTTGGCGCGCCCGGACGGGTTGTCCTTGCCGCCGACGCTGTTGGGGGCGATCGGACGGGTCTCGCCGTAGCCCTTGGCCTCGATCTGCAGGGTGGTGCCGCCGAGGGCGCGGGCCAGCTCGGCCTTGACCGCCTCGGCGCGCCGCTGCGAGAGGTCGAGGTTGTAGGACGGGGAGCCGACCGAGTCGGAATGGCCGGAGACCTGCACGGTGCCGCGCGCGTCGCGGAGGCGCGGCACGAGGTCGGCGATGCGGCGGCGCGCGGCGTCGGTGAGCGCGGCCTTGCCGAAGTCGAACAGGACGTCCGCGGAGATGTGCACGGTGACCTGCGAGCCGTTGACGTCCTCGGTCTCCAGCGGGACGACGGCCCGGGTGAGGTCGATGGCGCGGACCGCGCCGGCCGCGTCGAGGGTGCGGACGGACGCGGCGATGTTCGAGTCGGGGACGACGGGGTCGGTGTCGGCTCCGGCCTGCCCGGAAGCCGTGAGGAGGAGGGAGGCGGCCGGCAGCACGGCGGCCGCGAGGGCGATCGTCCGGCGCACGCGGCTCACCTCTCGATGGGAACGTCGCGGAACGTCGGCCATGAGCCGAGCTGGAGGTCGATGCTCTTCACGTTCGCGGGCGGCGCGGCGAACGTGTGGCTGGTCAGGGTGGTCTGCTCGTTCGGCAGGTTGGTCAGGACGTCGTCGCTTTCGAGGCGGCGGCTGCCGGAGTCGGTCACGACGACGTAGCGCTTGAGGTTCACCGGGTCGATCAGCGAGGCGTCGAGGCCGCGCTCGCCGTTGAGGCGGTAGGGCGTCGGGGTGTTGGTGTCGCCGGGCACGTGCGGCGTCCACTGGAGGCTGAGGGTGGCGAGCTTGCCCTTGACCCGCAGGCCCATGACCGCGATGTCGACCTTGGCGCCGGGCGCCATCGGAGTGGTGAAGGTCGCCTTGGCGACGGGCTTGTCGAAGCGGTCGACGCTCGCCTTGCCGACCGATCCCTGTGTCGCGCCGTGGCCGGAGTCGCCGTCGGAGAGGGAGCAGCCGGCCAGCCCGCCGGCGAGGAGGAGGGCGGCCGCCGCCGTCGCGGCCGGGCGGTGTGACAGGCGCATGTACGGCCCTTTCCGTTTCGTCGCATATGCAAAGATCGCTCGCCGTGGCACGATGGTGGCGAGGTCACCGCGCATCATTGCGTTCGAGAACCTACCGTTTGCAACTGTGAAGAGTCAAGAGGGGGCGGCGAAAGTGGGCGTTGCCGCGGAGACGGTCGTCCGGAACCGGGCGCTCCAGACCGAGTGGTACGGCGAGCCGCTGGGCGACCGCGTCCGCCGGCTCCTGGACCGGCTCGGCCTCTCCCAGTCGGCGCTCGCCGGCGTCCTCGGGCTGTCCGCGCCGATGCTCTCCCAGCTGATGTCCGGGCAGCGCGCCAAGATCAGCAACCCGGCCGTGCTGCACCGGCTGCTGGCCGCCGAGGAACTCGCCGCCGACCCCGGCTTCGACGCGATGGCGGCGGCCGAGGTCAGGGAGCGGCTGAAGGCGATCGGCGCCGAGTCGGCCGCGACGACCTCGGGCCTGCGCGCCGCGACGTCCGGCCGCGTCCCGGTCGGCGGCACCGCGCAGGCCGGCGGTACCGCGCAGGCCGGCGGCGCCGCGCAGGGCGTCGCGGGAGGCGGGCCCGTGCACGCCGAGCAGCCGGCGCGGCTCGTCCAGGCGCTGCTGCGCGAGGTCGCCTCGGCCGCCGAGATCGAGGCCGCCGCGGCGCTCATCGGCGACCGCTTCCCGGACCTGGCGGAACTGCTCCGCGTGTACGGCAACGGCCGCACGAGCGAGGCCGAGGCCCATTACGCGCGCATCATCCGGGACGCCCGCGGTCACTGAGCGCGTTCGCCCGCCGCACGCGCGCTCGCGCCGGCCGGATGGCCGCTCGGTCATGCCCCGGCGTGCTCGTCTCGATTCCGCTGGGCCATAACGACTGGTTATGAGAACCGGGCGGTGCAGTAGCGCCTTTCCAGGGCTAAAGTCTGTGGTCAGGGTCACATGCGGGTCTGGCTGTTATGTATGTCACAGCTCCCGCGGGGTGGCGTAAGGTCGCTTCGCTGGAAGCGCACACGAGGCGTCACCGCGCGCATGCGGGACGGCGCCCCAGGCCGGGCGCGACGGCCGCGCGAGTGCGCTCAGACCGTGGTACGGGGACACGACGACCCGAGCTCAGGAGAGCGATCGATGAGCACTATGGAGGCGCCGGCCAAGTCGCGCGCCCAGATCAAGGAACGCACGCTCCGCAAGGACAACTGGCGTCTGTATCCGATCACGACGTTCGTGATCTTCACCGCGTGGGTGGTGTACGCGACCGTCAGGGCCTTCTGGGGCGCGGCGTTCTACGTCCCGCAATACCACTACCTGACGCCGTTCTACTCGCCCTGCCTGAACGACATCTGCAGCAACGTCACCGTCAACGGCCACACCGGCGACGCCGCCGAGTTCGGCACCTTCCTGCCGGCGGGCACCCGCGGCTGGATCCCCTTCGCGATCATCACGCTGCCGTTCCTGCTGCTGTTCCGGCTGACCTGCTACTACTACCGCAAGGCCTACTACCGCTCGTTCTGGGCGTCGCCGCAGGCCTGCGCGGTGCGCGAGCCGCACGGCAAGTACACCGGCGAGCGCCGCTTCCCCCTCATCGGCCAGAACCTGCACCGCTACTTCTGGATGGCCGCGTTCCTCATCTCCGTCATCAACACCTGGGACGCGGTCCGCGCCTTCCACGGCAAGGACGGCGGGTTCGGCATCGGGCTCGGCACGATCATCCTGGTCGCCAACGTGGTCCTGCTCTGGCTGTACACGCTGTCGTGCCACTCGTGCCGGCACATCGTCGGCGGGCGGCTGAAGAACTTCTCCAAGCATCCCCTCCGGTACCGCATGTGGGGCTGGGTCTCCAAGATCAACCAGAACCACGGGACCTACGCCCTGATCACGCTGGGCTCGCTGGTGGTGGCCGACGCCTACGTCGCGTTCGTGGCCGGCGGCGTCTTCTCCGACCCCCGCATCTTCAACTGAGGCCAAAGGATCATGACTGAGATCGAGAGGCACGCCTACGACGTCGTGGTGATCGGTGCCGGCGGCGCCGGGCTGCGGGCGGCGATCGAGGCCCGCCTCCAGGGCAAGAAGACCGCGATCATCTCCAAGTCGCTGTTCGGCAAGGCGCACACGGTGATGGCCGAGGGCGGCGCCGCCGCGGCGATGGGGAACGTCAACCCCAACGACAACTGGCAGGTCCACTTCCGCGACACCATGCGCGGCGGCAAGTTCATGAACAGCTGGCGGATGGCCGAGCTGCACGCCAAGGAGGCGCCCGAGCGCATCTGGGAGCTGGAGCACTGGGGCGCGCTGTTCGACCGCACCAAGGACGGCAAGATCAGCCAGCGCAACTTCGGCGGGCACGAGTACCCGCGGCTGGCGCACGTCGGCGACCGGACGGGCCTGGAGCTGATCCGCACCGCGCAGCAGAAGATCGTCGCGCTGCAGCAGGAGGACCACGCCGAGCACGGCGACTACGAGGCCCGGCTCAAGGTCTGGGCCGAGACGACCGTGACGCGGCTGCTCAAGGACGGCGACCGGATCTGCGGCGCGTTCGCATACGTCCGCGAGACCGGCAAGTTCGTCGTGTTCGAGGCGCCCTCGGTGGTGCTGGCGACCGGCGGCATCGGCAAGGCGTTCAAGGTCACGTCGAACTCCTGGGAGTACACCGGTGACGGGCACGCGCTCGCGCTGCTCGCCGGCGCGACGCTGCTGAACATGGAGTTCGTGCAGTTCCACCCGACCGGCATGGTCTGGCCGCCGTCGGTGAAGGGGATCCTCGTCACCGAGTCGGTGCGCGGCGACCGCGGCGTCCTCAAGAACTCCGAGGGCCGGCGGTTCATGTTCGACTACGTCCCCGAGGTCTTCAAGAACCAGTACGCCACCACCGAGGAGGAGGGCGACCGCTGGTACGACGACCCCGACAACAACAAGCGGCCGCCGGAGCTGCTGCCCCGTGACGAGGTGGCCCGCGCGATCAACTCCGAGGTGAAGGCCGGCCGGGGATCGCCGCACGGCGGCGTGTTCCTCACCGTCGTCGACCGGATGCCGGGCGGCGCCGCGGAGATCGTCCGGCGGCTGCCGTCGATGCACCACCAGTTCAAGGAGCTGGCGGACGTCGACATCACCAAGGAGCCGATGGAGGTCGGCCCGACCTGCCACTACGTGATGGGCGGCGTCGAGGTCGACCCGGACACCGGCGCGGCGAAGGTGCCGGGGCTGTTCGCGGCCGGCGAGGTCTCCGGCGGCATGCACGGCTCGAACCGGCTCGGCGGCAACTCCCTGTCGGACCTGCTGGTCTTCGGCCGGCGGGCCGGGCTCGGCGCGTCGGAGTACGTGGACGGCCTGCCCGAGCGTCCCGCCGTCCCGGAGGCGGAGATCGAGGCGGCGGTCGCCGAGGCGCTCGCGCCGTTCGAGCGGGAGGACGGCGAGAACCCCTACGCCGTCCACGCCGAGCTGCAGCAGACGATGAACGACCTGGTCGGCATCATCCGCAAGGAGGCGGAGCTGCAGCAGGCCATCGAGGCGCTCGGCAAGCTCCGCGAGCGGGTCGCCAACGTCGGCGTCACGCCGGTCGCGGTGGGCGACGACGGCCGCGGCTACCACCCGGGCTGGCACCTGTCGCTGGACCTGCGGAACATGATGCTGGTGTCGGAGGCGGTCGCGAAGGCGGCGCTGGAGCGGCAGGAGAGCCGCGGCGGGCACACCCGCGACGACTACCCGCAGATGTCGGCGGAGTGGCGGAAGGTCAACCTGGTCTGCAGCCTCGCCGGGGACCCGTCGTCCCCGCACGTCGAGCTGAAGCGCCAGCCGATGACGCCGATGCGCGAGGACCTGCTGGGCCTGTTCGAGACCGACGAGCTGAAGAAGTACCTCACGGCCGAGGAGTTGCCGGCCGACGTGGCCGCCGAGCCGGTGTCGCCGGAGGCGTCGGCCGAGGCGTCCGAGGGCGCGGCGGCGTCCGAGGGGACGCCCTCCGCGGACGCGGTCGCGAAGGCGGACGAGGAGACCGATGCGACCGCCGCGGGCGCCGCTGCGGACGACGAGGAGGGCGAGCAGTGAGCTACGAGGCCAAGTTCAAGGTCTGGCGCGGCGACGACGGCGCGGGCGAGCTGACGGACTACACGGTCGAGGTGAACGAGGGCGAGGTCGTCCTCGACATCATCCACCGGCTGCAGGCGACGCAGGCGCCGGACCTCGCCGTCCGGTGGAACTGCAAGGCCGGCAAGTGCGGGTCGTGCTCGGCGGAGATCAACGGCATGCCGCGGCTGATGTGCATGACGCGGATGTCCACCTTCACCGAGGACGAGACGATCACGGTCACCCCGATCCGGACGTTCCCGGTGATCCGCGACCTCGTGACGGACGTGTCGTTCAACTACGAGAAGGCGCGGCAGATCCCCTCGTTCGACCCGGGCGACGTCGAGCCGGGCGAGTTCCGGATGCAGCAGGAGGACGTCGAGCGCTCGCAGGAGTTCCGCAAGTGCATCGAGTGCTACCTATGCCAGAACGTCTGCCACGTGATCCGCGACCATGAGGAGAACAAGCCCGAGTTCGCCGGGCCGCGGTTCCTCATGCGGATCGCGGAGCTGGAGATGCACCCGGCCGACCAGGCGGACCGGCGGGAGATCGCGGCGAAGGACCACGGCCTCGGGTTCTGCAACATCACCAAGTGCTGCACCGAGGTGTGCCCCGAGCACATCAAGATCACCGACAACGCGCTGATCCCGATGAAGGAGCGGGTCGTCGGCCGCAAGTACGACCCGGTCGTGTGGCTCGGCACCAAGCTCGGCATCGTCAAGAAGGGGCAGGACACCCCGTCCGCCTGACCTCTTGACGGCCTGATCGGTGACGGCCTGACCCGGTGACGGCGGGCGGCGACGGCGGGCGGCGATGCCCCCGGATCGCCGCCCGCCGTTCCGCCGTTCCCCATGAACGCCGTGCTCGCCGCCGGGGGCACGGCGCCCCTGTCCACCGTGCCTCCGCGCAAGCCGGGCGCCGGCGGCCTGCCGGCCGCACACGCCGCGATCAACGCTGGCGTCCGCGCGTCCCGGTGAATAGGGAAGAGTGCACACAACGCGTGACAAATTCGTGATTATCCCCCGGGACCCGTGCCGCCGGGTTCCCCTTAGCGTGGTGGGCATGAGCCCCCTCGAACCGGGTTCGTTCCTTGCGGAGCTCACTCCGGCGGAACGCGACGACCTGGAATCCCGCGGCCGTGTCCGCGACTTCGCCCGGGGGGACACGCTGTTCGTCGAGGGGGACCGCTCCAGCTGGGTGGCGGTCCTGCTGAGCGGCCGGGTCAAGGCGTTCTCCTACCGCGAGCACGGCGGCGAGGCGCTGCTCGCGGTGCGCGGCCCCGGCGCCCTGCTGGGCGAGGTCGCCGCGATCGACGGCCTGCCCCGCTCAGCGACCGTCGCCGCGCTGGAGCCGGCGCGGGCGCTCGCCGTCACGGCCGAGGAGTTCATGGCGTTCCTGCAGGCGCACGGGCGCGTGTCCATCATCATCATGCGGATGCTGTGCCAGCGCTGGCGCGACGCGGACCGCAAGCGCGTCGAGTTCGGCATGTTCGACGCGACGGGCCGGGTGGCGCAGCGCCTCGTCGAGCTGGCGGAGCGGTTCGGGCAGCCCTACGACGGCCGCGCGGGCGCGGCGGGCCGCGGCGGCGGGCAGAGCGTCCGGATCACGCTGAACCTGTCCCAGGAGGAGCTGGCCGGGTGGGTCGGCGCGTCGCGGGAGGCGGTCAGCAAGGCGCTGCGGACGCTGCGCCGGCACGGCTGGATCGAGACGGGCCGCCGCCGGCTGATCGTGCACGACCTCCAGGCCCTGCGCCGCCACGCGCGCTGACGGCCGACCCGGTTCCGGGCGCCAACAGGCCGAGGCGGCCGCGGGCGGCGCCGGGGCGGGCCCGTACTCTGTGCAGGATGCAGCTACAGCAGCTCGCCTACTTCGTCGCGGTCGCGGAGGTGCGCCACTTCACGCAGGCCGCCGAGCTCCTGCGGGTGGCGCAGCCGTCGCTGTCCAAGCAGATCCGCGCGCTGGAGACCGAGCTGAACGCGCCCCTCTTCAGCCGCGCGCGGGGCAACATCACCCTGACGCCGGCGGGCGAGGCGCTGCTGCCGCTGGCCAAGCGCATCCTCGCGGACGTGGACACGGCGCGGCTGGAGGTGCAGGAGCTGACCGGGCTGCGGCGCGGGCGCGTCCGGCTGGGCGCCACGCCGTCGCTGTGCGCGGGGCTCCTCGCGGACGTGCTGCGCCGCTTCCATGACGACTATCCCGGCATCCAGCTGCTGGTGGAGGAGGGCGGGTCGCGGGACCTCGTCAAGGAGCTGACCCGCGGCTCGCTGGACCTGGCCCTGGTGATCCTGCCGCTGCACGGCGACCCGCCGCTGGACACCACGCCGATACTGCGCGAGTACCTGGTGGTGGCCTCCCCGGACGGCGACTCCGCGGCGGTGCAGATGCCGCGCCGCTCCTACCTGCGCATCGAGGACCTGCGGAACCGTCCGCTGGTGATGTTCCGGCCGGGGTACGACCTGCGCGAGGCGACGATCAGCGCGTGCCGGGCCTCGGGGTTCGAGCCGCGGTTCGCCGTCGAGGGCGGCGAGATGGACGCCGTGCTGCGGTTCGTCGAGGCGGGCCTCGGGATCGCGGTCGTGCCCAGCATGGTCCTCGCGGGACGGCCCGGCCTGCGCGGGACGCCGCTCGTCCTCGCCGACGAGGAGGCGCGGCGCGGCCACCACGGTCCCGGCCTCCTCCGCACGATCGCGCTGGCGCACCGCAAGGACGTCGACCTGACGCATGCGGCGCGCGCCTTCCAGGACCTGCTGTTGACGTTCCTCGTGGAGGCGGGCGCGGCGGGCAGCCTCCCCGCCGGCGTGGAGACCCTCCTCCACGACTGACCCGAAGCCCGAAGGCGAGGGCCGTCGTCGCCGACGCCGCCCGCGCGGCGCGTCAGCGGAGGTCGTCGGCGGCCTCGCGGTAGGCGTCGGCGGCGCGCCGGAAGTAGTCGAAGAGGACCGCGCGCTGCTCGGGCGCGTACCCCCCGATGATCTCGCCGATCCGGCGGCGGGCGGGCGCGAGGACGCGGTCCAGGTCCGCGGGTTCCCCGGCGGGTTCGACGATCACCTTGCGGCGGTCGTCCGGGGACGGGACGCGGCGGACGTACCCGGCCTGCTCCAGCCGGTCGATCAGCCGGGTGGTCGGCCCCGTCGTCAGCCCGGTCCGCGCGGACAGCTCGCCCGGCGTCATGGCCCCGGCGAGGTCGAGGATGTTCAGCGCGTACAGGTCGGTGGCGCCGAGCCCGCAGGCGCGGGCGCCGGCGGCGCCGTGCAGCATGACGGCGCTGAGGTAGCGCCGGTAGGTCTCCGACTCGGGCTCGGGCGTTGACATGCGACCTCCCGCCGCTTAATCTCTTCCTCAACGAAGAGAAATCTTCAAAGCAGAAACTTCTGCAAAGAAGCTATCACGGGAGGGACCCGCCATGACCGACGAGACCGCGATCCGCGCCCTGTTCGAGCAGCTCACCGACGCCTGGGCCCGCGGGGACGGCGCCGCCTACGGCGCCTGCTTCACCGCCGACGCCACCTACATCACCTACGTCGGCACCCTCTACCGCGGCGCGGAGGAGATCGGCGCCGCGCACCAGGCGCTCTTCGACAGCTTCCTGAAGGGCACGAAGCTGGCCTGCGAGATCGTCGACATCCGGATGACGGCGCCCGGCAGCGCCGTGGTCGTCACGCGCGGCGACACGTACAAGAAGGCGCCCGGCAAGCTCAAGAAGCTGCAGACGAACACCGTGGTCCGCTGCGCCGACGGCCGGTGGCGGCTCGCGGCCTTCCAGAACACCCTGCACAAGTCGCTGATGGAGGCCGTCTCCTTCCGGTTCCAGCCCGCCACGAAGCCTGCCACGAAGCCCGAGCCCGCCGTGGCGTCGGCGGCCCGCTGATCCGGTTCGGCGGCCCGGCCGCCGAAGGCGTTGTACGGTTGCGGGACGGGCGGCGGGCGGCGAGGGGAGGCCGGTGTGGACGACCGCACCTCCCGGCAGCGCCGTTTGGTGAGGCTGCTGGCGGGCTTCTTCGGCTTCGCCCTGACGGCCACCCTGTCGGTCGTCCCGAACGCGGCGGCCGTCGAGATCGTCCGGGTCGGGACGTCGGCGGCAGCGAGCGGCGCCGGCTCGCGGGGCATCGCGTCCTCGCCCGCCCGGGACCGCCGCTCCGCGCCCGCCTGGCCGCGGTTCTCCGCGGCGGACGTCCACCTCTGGAAACGGCTCGGGTTCGTCTCGCCCGAGCGGCACGGCGACCACTCGGTCCTGCCGTCCGCCGCTCCCGACCTGGCACTCCGGCGGGTCCGCGTCGCGGCCGCCTGGTCGCGCACGGTCGTCCCGGCGTCCGTCCACATCGGCACCGCGACGGTGCGAGGGCCTCCTACCGGTACGGGTTCCTGACGCTCATCTGTCATCGGCCGCAGTAGTCCTGCGGACGCTGCGGCGTCCCCGTATGGAGGCCAGTCATCTTTCGCTTCGCCATGCGGCGAGCGCGCCATGCGCTCGCCCGGTTCACCCTGCCCGCCCACCGGACGGACGCGGCGTGCTGACCGCGTTCGCCCGCGCGTTCCGGACCCCGGATCTGCGCAAGAAACTGCTGTTCACCCTGTTCGTCGTCCTCGTGTTCCGGCTGGGGCAGAACGTGCCGCTGCCGAACGTGGACGTGGCGGCGCTGAAGTCCGCCGCCGACGCCGCGAAGAAGAGCAACCAGCTGTACGGGCTGCTCGACCTCTTCAGCGGCGGCGCGCTGCTGAAGCTGTCGGTCTTCGCGCTCGGCGTCTACCCGTACATCACCGCGAGCATCATCCTGCAGCTGCTGACGGTGGTCGTCCCGAAGCTGGAGGCGCTGAAGAAGGAGGGGCAGTCCGGCACCACGAAGATCACGCAGTACACCCGCTACCTCACGGTCGCGCTCGCGGTCCTGCAGGGCGCGAGCGTCGTCGCGATGACGTCCGCCGGGCAGCTGTTCCAGGGCTCGGACGGGATCCTGCACGACAAGGGGATCTTCCCGATCGCGACGATGGTGGTCTGCATGGTCGCCGGGACGGCCGTCACGATGTGGCTGGGCGAGCTCGTCACCGAGCGGGGCGTCGGCAACGGGATGTCGGTGCTGATCTTCACGCAGGTGGTCGCCGTCTTCCCCGGCCAGCTGTGGGGCATCTACCAGGCCAAGGGCGGGTTCGTGTTCGCCCTGGTCATCGTCGTGGGGCTGGCCATCATGGCCGGCGTCGTCTTCGTCGAGCAGGCGCAGCGGCGCATCCCGGTGCAGTACGCCAAGCGGATGGTCGGCCGCCGCGTCTACGGCGGCACCTCGACCTACCTCCCGCTGAAGGTCAACCAGGCGGGGATCATCCCGGTCATCTTCGCCTCGTCGCTGCTGTACCTGCCGCTGCTCGCCACGCGGCTGTGGCCCGACGTGACATGGCTGCAGCGGATCCAGCCCTACCTGGACCAGGCGAACCCGTGGCATATGGGCGCGTTCTTCGCGCTGATCGTGTTCTTCACCTACTTCTACGTGGCGATCACGTTCAACCCGGTGGAGGTCGCCGGCAACATGCAGAAGTACGGCGGTTTCGTGCCCGGCATCCGGCCGGGACGTCCCACCGCCGAGTACCTCGACCACGTCCTGACGCGCGTCACCGCGCCCGGCGCGGCCTACCTGGGCCTCGTCGCGCTCATCCCGATGGCGGCGCTGGCGCTCCTGGACGTCGGCGACCAGTTCCCGTTCGGCGGGACGACGATCCTCATCGCCGTCGGGGTCGGGCTGGACACCGTCAAGCAGATCGAGAGCCGGCTCCAGCAGCACAACTACGAGGGGTTCCTGCGCTGAACGGGGCCCGCCGCCGGGACGCGCCGTCCCGGCGGCGGGCCCGCGTCACCGCGGGTTCACAGGTGCGGGGTCAGAGCGGCGAGGAGGTGGCGCTTGGGCTTGGCGCCGACCATCTGGTGGACGACCTCGCCGTCCTTGTAGAGCGTCAGCGTCGGGAAGCCGAGGACGCCGTACCGGCTCGCGATGTCGGGGTTCTCGTCGCCGTTCAGCGACGCGATGGTGAGGCGGTCGCCGAGCTCGGCGTCGAGCTGCTCAAGGATCGGCGCGATCATCTTGCACGGCGGGCACCAGTCGGCCCAGAAGTCGACGAGGACGGGGCCCGGGGCGTTCAGGACCTGCTCGTCGAAGGTCGCGCTGGTCACGGTGATCATCGGTCGCCTCCTGCGGGACGGTGCAGCCCGGGCAGGCCCGGGCGAGTTGGGCGGCCACGTCGGCGCGGCGCCGGACGAGGGTGGCGATCTCGGCGTCGATCTCGGCGAGCTTGCGGCGGTAGACCGCGACCGGCTCGGGGCACGCGTCGCCGGTGGCGTGCCCGGAGCGCAGGCAGTCCACGAACGGGCGGGTGTCCTCCAGCGTGAACCCGGCCGCGAGCAGCGACCGGATCTGCGCGACGAGCCGCAGGTCGGACTCGTCGTACTGGCGGTACCCGTTGGGCGCGCGGCGCGCGGTGATCAGCCCCTGCTGCTCGTAGAAGCGCAGCGTGCGGGTGCTGACGCCGGCGCGTTCGGCCAGCTCGCCGATCAGCATCGGAGATCCTCCTTCGGTGGCCGTCAGCGACCGTACGCCTTGACGTGCGCGTCAAGGTCAAGCGGCGCGGCAAGGTCGAGCGGCGCGGGCTCGGGACGGGTGTCGAAGGACTCCCGGGCGGTGAGGATGTCGCCCACGTTGGCGATGGCCCAGTCCGCGATGGCGCTGGTCAGGCGGCCGGCCTCGGCGCCGAGCGGGGTGAGGCCGTACTCGACGCGCGGCGGGACGGTCGGGTAGACGGTGCGGCTGACGAGGCCGTCGCGTTCGAGGGCGCGCAGGGTCTGGGTGAGCATCTTCTGGGTGATGCCGTCGAGGGCGCGGCGCATCTCGTTGAAGCGCATCGGCCCGTCGCTGCGGCGGAGGGCGGCGAGCACGTAGAGCGTCCACTTGTTGGCGAGGACCTCGATGACCGTGCGGGACGGGCAGTCGCGGCGGTAGGCCGGGGGCCAGTGATCACTCGGGGTGGTATCCACAAGGTACCTGGATATCAAACAGGTGCCTTCTTCACAACGGGTACCGGGGTCCTCCAGCATGGACGCCGTGCGGCCGGGCGGCCGCGGGGAAGGGGTGCCGGAGATGCGTGCTGTGGTCCAGCGGACGTGGGGCGGTCCGGAGGTGCTGGAGGTCGCCGAGGTCCCGCGGCCGGACGCGGGGCCGGGCGAGGTGCTGGTCCGGGTCGCGGCGGCCGGGGTGAACCCGGCGGACTGGAAGATCCGGTCGGGGGCCGTGCGGAGGCTCGCGGAGCCGCCGTTCACGCTCGGCCTGGACGTCGCGGGCGTGGTCGAGGCCGTGGGCGAGGGCGTGTCCGGGTTCCGGCCGGGGGACGCGGTGTTCGGGAACACGTTCCCGCCGGACGGTTCGTACGCCGAGTTCGCCGCGGTTCCGCAGGAGCGGCTCGCACACGTTCCGGACGGGCTGGACCTGGTGCAGGCGGCGGCGCTGCCGACCGCAGTGCTGACGGCGTGGCAGCCGCTCGTCCGGGTCGCGGGGGTGGGCGCGGGCCAGCGGGTGCTCGTGCACGCGGCGGCGGGCGGGATCGGGCACCTGGCCGTGCAGATCGCCAAGGCGCGCGGCGCGCACGTGATCGGCACGGCGCGCGCCGCCAAGCACGCGTTCCTGCGCGGGCTCGGCGCGGATGAGCTGGTCGACTACACGGCGGAGGACTTCGCGGAGACGGTCCGGGACGTCGACGTGGTCCTGGACCCGATCGCCGGCGACTACGGGCCCCGCTCGCTGCGGACGCTGAAGCCCGGCGGGCTGCTGGTCGACGTGCGCGGCACCGGTCCCGACCGGACGGAGGTGCGGCGGCTGGCGGACGAGCGGGGCCTGCGGTTCGTCGAGTTCGGGTTCACGCCGTCCGGCGCCGACCTGGCGGAGGCCGCGGGAGCGGGGGTGCGGGCCGTGGTCGAGGAGGTGCTGCCGCTGGCGGACGCGGCGAAGGCGCACGCGCTCAGCGAGACGGGACGGGTGACGGGGAAGATCGTCCTCGCCGTGTGAGGCGGACCCGCCGGACGAGGTGGAACAGCGCGGCGGGCGCGGCCGCGGTCCACAGGATCGCGGCGCCCGCGTGCTGGTCGTGCAGCGGAGCCGCGCCCCAGCGCCGTCCGAGGCCCTCGTACCAGCCGCCGCCGAGGACGGTCCCGTCCAGCATGAGGACGATCCCGGCGGCGACGAGCAGCAGCGGCAGGACGACCGGTACGCGCATGCTGCTGAAGAACGCCAGGCCGATGGCGAGGAAGCAGGCCATCGCCAGCGAGTGGAGCGCGTGGTTGGCGAGCGACGCACCGAACAGGGCCGAGACGTAATAGGCGTAGAGGCTCAGAAGGAACAGCGCTGAGGACACGGCCGGTTCCCTGAGGAACCGCACACCCCGGCTGTCGGCGGCGGCGGCGAGCAGCGAGCCCGCAGGTATGAGCTGCAAGGGACGTCCGTACAGAAGCAGTATCGGTGCCACCACTCCGACCAGGACGTGCTGCAGGGCGTGGGCGCTGAACAGGACCATGCTGTAGCGAGCGATACCGCTGCCCATGGCGAACAGTAGGACGCTCAACCCGGCGGCCCACGCGACGCTACGTCGCATGGGCCAGCTCCCTGCCCGCGCCACCCCGGCTCCGTACAGGACGGCGCCGAGGAGGACGAGCACAAGGAACAACGGGTCGATCCACCAGTGCGTCACGTACGCGGCGACGCCGGCCGGGCCGGGCAGCGGGAAGCCGAGCCGCAGCGCCACCGCGTCGATGGTGCCGGGCGAGACCTCGGGCGGCGGCGTCCGCGACAGGCCGGTCGCGAGCGCCATCGTCGCCGCCATCGCCACGATCTCGGCGGACCCGAGCCGGACGAACGGCCGGGGCGCCGACGCCAGCGCGGGGATCGTGGCGCGGCGGTGCCACCAGCCCATGGCGCCGAGGGCGACGAGCGCGGCGGCCTTCGCCACGATCAGCGCGCCGTAGCGCGACCCGAGGTGCAGGCCGCCGAGCCGGATCCACGCGTTCACCGCGCCGCTCGCCCCGACGACGGTGAACGCGACCAGCGCGAGCCCGCTGTAGCGCTCCACTACACGTGGCAACTGGTCCCGGATCTCCGGTGCGAGGAGGACGAGCGCCACCAGCCCGCCGATCCACAGCGCGGCGCCCGCGATGTGGGCGGCGAGGCTGAACACGGCGAGCGCATGGTGGGACCCGGTCGCGGCGTGGCCGGTGAACAGCGGCGGCATCAGCCCGGCGACCGCCGCGAGCAGCAGGTATCCGGCGGCGCCGGGGGCGGCGGGCAGCCGGGCCGCCCACCAGAGCGCGGCGGCGGCCGCGAAGACGAGGACCAGCGCCCGGCCCTGCGGCAGGTCGATGAGGAATGCCCGCAGCATGTCGCCGCTGATCCCGGTGAGGCCGATCCCGAACAGGTCGGACACGCTGAACGCCGCGAGCGCGAGCGTGCACAGCGCCCACGCCAGCGCGCTCAGCGACGCCGCCCGCAGGCACCGGCGCGCGGCGCCCGTCCCGGGGACGTACACGGCGGCGGCCAGCAGCCAGCCGACCGTCACGGTGGACGCGGCGTTCACGCCGAGCTTGGCGACGGTGAGGCCGGTCTCGGTCAGCGCGCCGGCCTCCGACAGCCCGGGCGCCGCGGCGGCGCCGAGCGACCCGCCGAGCCGGACGACCAGCGCGAGGACGAGCAGGGCCGCCGCGAGCGCCGCCGTCACGAGGAGGGGCCGGTCGGTCCCGGGTGCCTGCCGCGGTTGCGTTGCCACGGCGGAGGATACGCAGGAACCGGGGCGGAAGGTTCAGCGCGCACTAAAGTGTCCGCCATTCCGGCGACGCGTACGGACATCCGGTGAGGGGACGATGAGCGCCAACGACGGTGGCAACACCTACCTCGAGAAGGTCGTCGCGCAGCAGGCCGTCCTGGAGGGCGACCTGAGGTCGCGCCGGTCGGCGCCGCCGCCGCCCGGCGCGGTGCCGCCGCCGGGGCCGCTGGCCAAGCGGGACCGCGCGCTCGGCGGCGCGCCCGCCGCGTCCCCCGAGCACGCCGAGGCGGGCCCGGTCGAGGTGCGCATCAAGGGCTTCTGGCGGTGGAAGAACGTGCTGGTCCCGCCGAACGCCTTCGTCGTGCACACCCGCCGGGGGCGCGCGGAGCCGCTGCACATCGGGCTGGGCGTGTCGTTCCGGTTCAACCCGTCCACGGACTCGTTCCTGGTGGTGCCGGGCGCGACGCAGACGATCCTGATCAACGCGTACTGCATCTGCAGCGAGCTGCAGGGCGTGCTCGTCCAGGGCTACGTCCAGTGGATCATCCAGGACTTCGCGACCGCCTACCGCAAGCTCGACTTCGGCGACGCGCAGGACCCGATGCGGGTGGTGAACCTGCAGCTGCGCGAGCAGGCGGAGGCGGCGATCAAGGACAAGGTCTCCAGCATGGGCGTGCGGGACGTGCTGAGCGACAAGCAGCCGATCATCGAGGAGCTGACCGCGCGGCTGCGCGCCGTCGCCGAGGGCGAGGACCACAGCGACCGCGGGCTCGGGCTGCGGATCGTCACCGTCCAGATCAAGGAGGCGGTGGTCAGCTCGTCGCGGCTGTGGGAGAACCTGCAGAAGCCGTACCGGGCCGAGCAGGGCCGCATCGCGCGGCTGGCGGAGCTGGAGGCGGAGGAGGCCGTCGCGCAGCGGGAGATGGCGGCGCAGCGGGTGAAGGAGACGCAGCGGCTGGAGCACGAGCGGGAGCTGGCGGAGCTGCGGTCGCGCAACGAGGCGGAGCGGTTCGACACCGAGACGGCGGAGAAGCTGCGCCGCACCCGCCGCGAGCACGACGACGCCCGCGAGGTCGCCGAGCTGGAGACGGAGACGACCCGGCACGCGCTGCGGATGGAGCGGGAGCGGCACGCGGAGGAGGCCGAGACGGGACGGCTGCGGATCGAGCGCGACCACGAGCTGAACCGGCTGCGGGTCGAGGGCGAGCTGGCGCTGAAGGAGACGCGGGAGCGGTCGCACCACGAGACGGCGCTGCTGGGCCTGGAGCGCGACCGGGCCCGCGCCGCGATGGACAACGAGCAGACGCCCGCGGCGATCCAGGCGCGGCTGATCACCCGGCTGCCCGACATCCTGGAGCGGCTGCCGAAGCCGGACGAGCTGCGCACCGTCACCGTCAACGGCGCCGACCAGACCAGCGTCGCCGGGCTGCTGACCCAGCTCGCCGCGGTGATCGGGGCGCTGCGCGCCGCGACCGCGGAGGCCCCGGCCGTCACGGGCGGGGCGGCTCCGGAGGGAAGCGGACGGGCAGCGCGGTGAGCGCCCGGTGGAACGGGCCGGGACGCCATTCCAGCTCGTCCACCGGGACGGCCAGTTCCATGTCGGGCAGCCGGTCGAGGAGCTTCTCGATGGCGACCGACGCGATGAGCCGCGCCTGGCCCTTCGCGGGGCAGGTGTGCGGGCCGGCGCTGAACGCCAGGTGGGCGCGGTTGCCCGCGCGCCCGGCGGCGGCCCGCGAGGGGTCGGTGTTGGCCGCCGCGTAGGAGATGACGACGGGCTGGTCGGCGGGCAGCAGGCGGCCGCGGAACTCGACGTCCTGCCGCGGGTAGGTGATCCCGAAGTTCGCCATGGGCGGGTCGGTCCACAGGATCTCGTCGAGGGCGTCCTCGACCGGGAGGCTGCCGCCGGACAGGTCGCCGCCGAACCGGTCGTCCGACAGCAGCAGCCGCATGCCGTTGGCGATGAGGTTCTGCTCCGGCTCGACGCCGCCGCCGAGCAGCGTGACGAGCTGGTGCAGCATCTCCCCGTCGGTCAGCTCGGACGGGTGGGCCAGCAGCCACGACGTCACGTCCGCGCCCGGCCTCTCCCGCTTCAGCGCGACGAGCTCCATCGTCGCGCCGCCCAGCAGCGCGTTGCTCGCCTCGGCGTCGACGCCGTTGAGGATGCCGCCGAGCCCGGTCAGCATCCGCTCGCCGATGTCCGGCGGGCAGCCGAACAGCTCCAGCACCACCCGCGTCGGCAGCATCCGCGCGTACCCGGAGATCAGCTCGACCTCGCCGTCCGCGGCGAAGCCGTCGATGACGAGGTCGGCGTTGCGCTCGATGTTCTCGCGCAGCGCGGCCGGGTCGACGCGGGCCAGCCCGTCGACGACGGCGGACCGCAGCCGCGCGTGCGCGGGGCCGTCCGCGGCCTGGCAGTTCTCCCGCCACATCATCACCGGCAGCACCGGGCAGTCCGCGGGCACGCCCTCCTGCCAGCGCCGCGCGTCCTTCGGGAACGTCGCCGGGTCGCGCAGCACCTCCAGCGCTGCGTCGTAGCCGAGGACGAGCGTCGCCGGGACGCCCGGCGCCAGCTCGACCGGGGCGAGGTCGCCGTGCTCGCGCATCCGCGCGTAGACGCGTTCGGGCGCCTCCGCGAACTCCGGCCCGTACATGGCCACGCGGTCTGCCTCGACAGGCGCTCCGGTCATTGCGGGGGGAACCTCACGGGCAGCGCGACCAGCGCGCGGTGGAAGGGGCCGGGGCGCCATTCCAGCTCGTCCGCCGGGACGGCCAGTTCCATGTCGGGCAGCCGGTCGAGCAGCATCTCGATCGCGGCGGACGCGATGACCCGCGCGTGGCCCTTGGCCGGGCAGGTGTGCGGGCCCGCGCCGAAGGCCAGGTGGGCGCGGTTGCCCGTCCGGGCGTGCGAGGCGCGGGACGGGTCGGTGTTCGCCGCCGCGTACGAGATCAGGACGGGCTGGTGGGCGGGCAGCCGGTGGCCGTGGAAGTCGACGTCCTGCCGGGGGAAGGCGGTGTTGTAGTTCGCCATCGGCGGGTCGGTCCACAGGATCTCGTCGAGGGCGTCCTCGACGGGGAGGCTGCCGCCGGACAGGTCGCCGCCGAACCGGTCGTCGGCCAGCAGCAGCCGCAGCCCGTTGGCTATGAGGTTCTGCTCCGGCTCGGTGCCGGCGCCGAGCAGCAGCGTGAGCTGCTCGGCCATCTCGTCGTCGTCGAGCTCGGCGGGATGGCTCATCATCCAGGACGCCACGTCCGCGCCGGGGCTCTCCCGCTTGAGCGCGACGAGGTCCCGCGCGGCCTCGCCGAGCATGGCGTTGGCCTCCTCCGGGGAGACGCCGTCGAAGATCCCGCTCATGCCGCGCACCAGCCGGTCGCCGATCTCGGGCGGGCAGCCGAACAGCTCGCGGAACACCAGCAGCGGCAGCACGCGCGCGTACTCGCCGATGAGGTCGGCCTCGCCCGCGCCGGCGAACGCGTCGATCAGCGTCGCCGCGGCCGTCTCGGTGTGCTCGCGCAGCGCGGCGGGGTCCACCCGGTCGAGGCTCTCCTTGATCACCGCGCGGAGGCGCGCGTGCGTGGCGCCGTTGGTGAACAGGGCGTTGGGGCGGCTCATCATCATCGGCAGCACCGGGCATTCCGGGCCCACCGACACCTCCCACACCGTGCTGCAGCGCGGGAAGGTCTCCGCGTCCCGCATGATCTCCAGCGCCGCGTCGTAGCCGAGGACGAGCGTCGCCGGGACGCCGGGCGACAGCTCGACCGGGGCGAGGTCGCCGTGCTCGCGGAGCGCGGCGTACACGCGGCCGGGGTCGGCGGCGAACTCCGGCCCGTAGAGGCGTCCCGGCTCGGTCCCGTCCTCTCCGGCGCCGTCCACGGGACGGGTCTGGTCGACGGTCATCAGCCCTCCCCGCCGAGCGTGAGCAGATGGTCGACGAGCGCGATCAGCGCGTGCGTGGACGACGCCCGGTCCCGCGCGTCGCAGGTGACCAGCGGCGTCGACGGCGCGAGGTCGAGGGCCTCGCGCACCTCCGCGTCCGGGAACTCCGGCGACCCGTCGAACCGGTTCACCGCCACCGCGTACGGCAGGCCCTGCTTCTCCACGATGTCCATGACGGCGAACGACTCCTGCAGCCGCGCGGTGTCCACCAGGATCAGCGCGCCGAGCGCGCCGCGCGCCAGGTCGTTCCAGAGCCGGGTGAAGCGCTGCTGGCCGGGCGCGCCGAACAGGTACAGGACGAGGTCGTCGCTCAATGTCAGCCGGCCGAAGTCCATCGCGACGGTGGTCGTCGTCTTGTCGCGGACGCCGGCCAGGTCGTCGACGGTCGCGCCCGCCTGCGTCATCCGCTCCTCGGTGCGCAGCGGCCTGATCTCCGACAGCGTCCCGACGTAGGTCGTCTTGCCGACCGCGAAGTGCCCCACGATGAGGATCTTGACCGCGGTCCGGACGGTCTCGCGCAGGTACGGGCCGCTCCCCGCGAGAGCGGTGTCAGAGGCTGGCGCGGAGTCCATCGAGCACCTCCTGCAGGAGCCGGGTCCGGGACGTCGGGGCGGCGGCCGCGGGCGCGCGTGTGGTGAGGTGGCCGCTGTCGACCAGGTCGGACAGCAGCACCTTCGTCACCCCGACGGGCAGGGCCAGATGTCCGGCGATCTCCACGACCGACAGCGCGCCGCCCCGGCACAGCTCGACGATCCGCAGCTTCTCCGGGGACAGCCCGGTACGGGGCAGGTCGCCGGCCGAGATCACCAGCGTGACCAGGTCGAACACGTTGCGGGACGGGTGCGCCCGGCCGCCGGTGACCACGTGCGGGCGCACCAGCGCGCGCTCGTTGCGGCGGCTCATGCGCGGGTGTCCGCGCCCGGGCGCGGCGGGCTGGTCAGCTCCTTGCCCAGCCGCTGCACCAGCTCCTGGAGCCGGAACGACACCGTCTCCATGTCCACGTGCTGCGTCGCCGACACCGCCAGGTAGGCGCCCGGCCCCGCCGCGACGAGGAACACGTACCCGTCGTCGAACTCGCTGACGGTCTGCCGCCACGTGGTGCCCGCGTCGCCGCAGAACTCGGCGGTGCTGCGGGCCAGCGACTGCAGCCCGGACATGCCCGCCGCCTGCCGCTCCGCCTCGTCCCGGCCGATGCGCTCCGAGTGGGCCATCAGCAGCCCGTCGGCCGACAGCAGGATCGCGTACCGCGTCTCGGGCATCCGCAGGGCGTCGTCGAGCATCCATCCGAGCCGGTTCGTGCCGTCGTCCATCGCGCCGTTCCACCCCTCGTTCATGGCCGCAGGTCCTTTCCTTCAACGCCCGGGGGCGGCACCGGAGTGCCGGTGGCCGGCGTGCCCGCGCGGCCGGACCGGGTGCCGCGCTGCCAGGCGCCGAGCCCGGCGGCGGTCTCCCGCGGCGGGCGCACCGGCTCGGCCCAGGAGGCCGGCTCGGCCGCGTCCGGCTCGTCCGGTTCGGGGGCGCGGTCGGCGACCGCGACGCGGCTGCGCTTCGGCAGACCGTGCTGGGTGGACGGAACGTCCGCCGCGTCCGCGGCCCGCGCGCGCTCGCCGCCGGCACCGGACGCGGCGGGCCGCGTCCTCGGGTCGTCGGGGACGTCGGTGAGCAGCGTGCTCGGCACGAACACGACGGCGCGCACGCCGCCGTAAGGGGACCGCGAGTCGACCGACACCGTGAACCCGTACCGGGCGGCGAGCACGCCCGCGACGGCGAACCCGACGCGGGGCGGGTCGCCGAGCCGGTGCACGTCCACCGACGCCTCGCCGGACAGCAGCTCGGCGGCCCGCTGCAGCTCCTCGGCGTCCATCGCGACGCCCGCGTCGTCGATGGTGATCGCGACGCCGTTGTGCGCGGTGCGGAAGTTGACCTCGACGGCGGTGTCGGGACGGGAGTGGCGGGCGGCGTTGTCGAGCAGCTCGGCGAGCGTCAGCACGACCGGCTCGACCGCCCGCGCGGTGATCGCGACGTTCACCGGGCCCTCGAGGTTGACCCGCAGGTAGTCGCGGATGCGGGAGGTCGCGCCGCGCACCACGTCGGTCATCGAGGACGCCGAGCGCTGCTGGCCCGGCCACGACCCGCACAGCACGGCGGTGGCCTGCGCGCGCCGTCCGAGCTGGGCGTTCATGTGGTCGATGCGGAGCAGGCCGTCGAGCACGTCGGGGTCGTCGTGCCGCTCCTGCATGGTGGAGATCGCGAGCTGCTGCTCGTTGGCGAGGCTCTGCACGGCGCGCATCATCGCGCGGAGGGTCGACTTGGCGGACTGGTCGGCCCGCGCCCTGACCCGGTCGGCGGACCCGGCGAACAGGTCCATCACCGTCTGCAGGGACTGGCCGAAGGCGGGCGCCTTGCGGGTGAGGTCGTGCAGCGGCCCGGCGACGCGCATGCCCGGGTTGTGGAGGGAGTCCATCAGCTCGGGCAGCCGGACGTCGGCGAGGTGCCGCAGCTCCTTGTCGCGCAGCTCGACGCCGGCCGCGAGGGCGGCGTTCTGGTCGCGGAGCTCGGCGGCCAGCCGCCGCTGGCGGGCCAGCTGGACCGCGGCGGCGACGCCGGCGGCGGCCACGACGACGAGCGCCGCCAACAGGATTTGCTCCATCAGGTCCTCGTGCACAGGGGAGTCGGGCGAGGCGGGCCGGCGTGGCCCGTCCCGTGGCCGGTGGGGTGGGTTCCGGCGGCGCCGGCCGGGGAGGTGACGCGCCGCGGTTTCGTGACCGTAGGCCGGGGCGGCGCGGGGGCGCTTGTGCGCGCGCGCAGAGAACTTGCCCCGGGGCGCATGCCATGATCACCGGTAGTCCGATACGCGTTACTTTCCGGCGTGTTCGGCTGATTTGGCGGCGGTGCTCGTACTACCCTCACCTGCGGCGGGCCGCCGTGATCAGCGCGTCCCCGACGTCTGCTCCGGCGCCGCCCGCCCGGGTGCGGCACGGCGGAAGGGCAGGGGTGGACGACGGCGCCTACCAGCTCGTCCTGCGCCGGTCGGAGCAGATCGACTGCGTCCGCACCGCCGGCCAGGCGCGCCGCGAGCGCACCGACGCCTACCGCCTCCTGCTGCCGCTCGACGGCGAGCTGACCCTGGCCCAGGACGGCCGGGAGGCGCGGCTCCGTCCCGGCACCGGCGGCCTCGTCACGCTGGCCGAGCCGTTCCGGATCGGCATCGCCGCCGGGCACGGTCCCGCCGCGGGGAACGGTCCCGGCGCGCCCCGCTTGCGGGACGCGGGCCGGCGCGGCGCCCCCGCCCGGGCGTTCGTCATGACGATCCCGGGACGGGAGATGGACCGCCGGCTGCGCCGCCCGTCCCCGGTCGCCACCCGCCTCGACCTGTCCACCGGACTCGGCCGCGTCGTCGCCGACATGGTCCGCGCCGTCGGCGAGGAGCGCCGCGCGCTCAGCGCCGCCCAGTTCGACGCCGCCTGCGACCGGATCACCGAGCTGCTCTGCGTGATCGTCGCCGGCCGGCAGCGGCCCGCCGCGCCCGGCCACCTCGCCGAGGTCGAGGCGGTCGTGCGCCGCTACGTGCGCGAGCACGCCACCGAGCCCGGCCTCACCGGCGCCGCCGTGGCGCAGGACCTCGGCTGGTCGCTGCGCCAGGTGCAGCTCGCGCTCCAGCACGCCGGGACGACGCCGCGCGAGCTGATCCGCGAGGAGCGGCTCCGGCTCGTCCGGGACCGGCTGCGCAACCCGCAGGACCGCGACGTCACCATCACCGACATCGCGCACGCCACCGGGTTCTCCTCGGCCAGCGCGCTCAGCACCGCGTTCCGGCGCCGGTTCGGGGTGAGCCCGCGCGAGCTGCGGCACGCCGCGCACTGACCGCCCGGGGGCCGTCCGGGGACCGTCCGGCGACCGGCCGCCGCCGGACACCGAGCGCGACCGGATTGGCACGCTTTTCCATTCACCCCGCGCGGACCCCGGGGTTACCATTCGGCTGACTTCGTCGGACGGGGCAGACGCGGGTAGGAGCGTGCGCTCGTGGATCTCGGCCCCCACCACCTCCGGATGATCGAGGCCGTCGCGGCGACCGGCAGCATCAGCAAGGCCGCCGCCCGGCTCGGGCTCACCCAGCCCGCCGTCAGCACGATGCTGCGCCGCGTCGAGGGCCACCTCGGCGTGCAGCTGTTCGTCCGGTCCCCGGAGGGGGTGCTGCCGACGCCGGTCGGCGCGGAGGTCGCGACGCGGGCGCGCGCGGCACTGGCCTGTATCGACGACCTGAACGCGGCGCTCGCGCACCGCCGCGACCCGGCGTCGGTGCCGTCGCTGCGGCTCGGGGTGCAGGCGTGCCCGGCGCTGACCCGGCTGAGCGACCACCTCGGCGAGCTGTCGGCGTCCGCGCGGCTGCACCTGCGCGTCGACCCGGGCGGCGGCCGGATCCCCGCGCTGCTGGCGTCCGGCGCGCTCGACGTCGGGCTGTTCCAGGAGCCCGACGGGCCCGGCCGCCCGCTGCGCGAGGGCCTGCGGCGGCTGGTGCTGGTGGAGCGCGAGCCGGCGCTGGTCGGGATGTCGGCGGCGAGCCCGCTGGCCGCCGGCCGCACCGTCGCCCTCGCCGAGCTGGCCGAGCACGACTGGATCGACGACCCGCTCGACGACGGCCCCTGGCCGGCCTACTTCCGCGCCGCCTGCGCCGCCGCCGGGTTCCAGCCGCGGGTGCGGTTCTGGGCGACCGACTGGCAGATCTCCTCGTCGCTGATCCGGTCGGGACGGGCCATCGGCATCTACCAGCCGACCGCCGGCCCCCGCGACGGCGTCGCGTTCCGGCGGATCACCGGCGACCCGCTCGCCCAGCGGGTCGTGCTGGTGTGGCGCCCGGAGGCGGAGGACGCCGCCATGCGGCTGCGCACCGTCTTTACCGACGTCTACCTGGAGCTCGTCCGGGCGCAGCGCGTCTACGGCGAATGGTGGGACGAGCACCCCGAGGCCCACCCGGCCCTCCGATGACGTGTTCACGGGGCGCGTCCCGCAGGCCGCGGAGCGGGCGGGCCTGCGGGACACGCCCCGAAGCGCGGGTTCAAGGAGGGGGGACGAGAACCCGCGTGCGGCGGCTACCCGGGAACGCGCCTGCGGCGGGCCGCGACGATGCCGGCCGCCGCGGCCAGCGCGCCGCCGGCGCCGAGGGCGGACAGGAGCGGCGCCGCGCCCCCGCCGTCGCCCCGCTTCCCGACGCCCGTGCGGGGCGTGTAGCCGCCGAGCCTCCCGGACCGCTGGTAGGACGATCCGGGCATCTTGTCGGCGTACCGGGTGCGGACCAGGGCCCGGTACGCCGCCACCGTCACGCCGCGTTTCCCGACCGACGTCGTGGCGGTGGGGTTCAGGCCGGTGACCCGGCCGTCCTTGAGCCGGTACCAGGCGTTGATCTGCGGCTCGGTGAACACCGTGCCGCCGCCGGCGCGCGCCGGGTAGGCGGCCTCGTCGGTGCCGGAGATCACGTTCATGACCGTCCAGCCCTTGCCCTGCCTGGTCAGCCACATGGTGGCGTGCTGGCCGGTCGCCGAGTGCGCGCCGACCGCGAGGTAGGCGAACGCGGCGACGGGCGCGTCCTGCCCCTTCACGAACGCCGGGTTCAGGGTGTAGACGGGCCGGACCGCGCCGTCCAACTCGGGCGCCTTCGCCGCCTTGGCGGCCTTGCCGACGGCCTGGCTCGTCAGCTTCCCGTGCTGGTGCTGGTCGAGGTGGACGAAGAAGGTCGCGAGCCGGTCCTTGGCGGCGGGCGCGGCGGCGACCTTCGCCGCTGCGGCCGTGTCCGCGGGGGACGGGGCGGCCGGGGACGGGGCCGGACCGGCGGCCAGCGCCGTCCCGGTTCCCGCGAACATCGTGACGCCGAGGCCGGCGGTCACCGCTCCCGCGGCGAGCTTCGCTGATGCGCGCATGTCAACCACCGATCCCCGACAGGGCCTCGCCCCACTGGAACTGGTAATTGCTGACGTAACTGCTGTAGTCCATTTCGGAGTACCGGGGGCTGGACGGCCACGGGTCGCCGTAGGAGATGGTCTGGCTGCTCGGGTCGTAGCCGTAGATGACCTGGGAGTGCCCGCCTCCGGCGGACCAGTAGATGCCGGTCTGGATGGGGCGCTGCCCGTCGATCTCGCCTTCCACGCCCTGGAACGAGAGGGGCCCGCTGACGTAGCCGGGGGTCAGCCCGAGCGCCTGGAACGCGCGCTGGTCCCATTCGAGCTGCCCCGCCTCGTTGGGGCAGTAACTGCCCTGCGGGTAGCCGCGCGCGAGATCGCAGAAATCGTTCTGGCTGACGTTGCCGGCGCCGAAGTACTTGGCGATCGTCAGCCCGCTGGCGGCCCAGCACCACTGGTCCTGCTGCTGCACCTGCTGGGTGATGGGGAGTTCGCCGGCCGCGGCGACTCCGGTGCCGGCCGCGGCGGCGAGGGCGCCCGCCGCGACCGCGGCGGCCCCGCACGCGAGCCGCCATCGTGCCCGGGCGGGCCGGGTACGCGTTCTCATTCGCTTCCGCCTTTTCTCCCGGCGTGCCGAAGAGCGCCTCGCGCACGGGGAGCCGTGCAATTCCGTCCGGTGCCGGGGTGGATTCTCCGGACGGAAATGCCGTGCGCGAGGCCGAAGGAACGCGATTACAGTCTCATTCGCACGGAAAACCGGGAAATGCCAGCAGGTCATAACCCCCGGCTATGACCCCGTACCGGCCGACGAACCTTCCCGGTCAGGGCGGGGCGGCGGGGAGGGTCACCGTCACGGACAGGCCACCTTCAGGGCGGGGGCGGGCGGTCACGTCGCCGTCGTGGGCGCGGACGATCGACTGGACGATGGACAGGCCGAGGCCCGCGCCCTTGGCGGTGACGACGCGGTCGCCGTCGAGGCGGCGGAACGGTTCGAACAGGCCCGGCACCTCGTAGGACGGGACGGGCGGCCCCGAGTTGGCGACCTCCAGGACGGCGCGCCCGTCCCGGGTGCCGGACGTGACGCGCACCCAGCCGCCCGGGCCCGAGTTGTGGCGGATGCCGTTCTCGACGAGGTTCTCCACGACGCGTTCGAGGAGCAGCGCGTCGCCGCTGGTCATGGCCTCGCCGGGGACGGTCGTGACGGTGATTCCGGCCTGCTCGGCCTCCGGCGCGGTCCGGGCGGCGACGTGCGGGACGACGTCGGCGAGGTCGACCGGGGCGCGGCCGGTGATCTCGTTCTCCGAGCGGGCGAGGAGCAGCAGCCCGCCGATGAGCCGCTCGTGCCGGGAGGTGATCTGCAGCAGGTCCTCGCCGAGGCGCAGCACGTCGGGGGACGCGGTCTTGCGGTGCATGGCGACCTCGACCAGCGCGCGGCCCAGCGTCAGCGGGGTGCGCAGCTCGTGGGAGGCGTTCGCGACGAAGCGGCGCTGCCCGTCGAAGGACCGGTCGAGCCGCTCGACCATCGTGTCGAAGGTGTCGGCGAGCTCCCGGACCTCGTCGTGCGGGCCGCGCAGGGCGATCCGCTCGTGCAGGACGCGGTCGGCGGCGGGCGCGCGGGCGATCCGCCGCGCGGTCTCGGTCACCCGGTGCAGCGGGGCGAGGACGCGTCCGGCGATCAGCCAGCCGAAGCCGGCGGCGATGCCGGCGACGACGAGCAGCGCGATCGACCCCTGGGTGACCAGGGATTTCGTCGCGGCGGCCTCGTACTCGTCGTGCTGCTTGCGCATCAGGCGTTCGATCTCGGCGGTCGCCTTGGCGGTGTCGGGGACGGCGCGGGGCGTCCCGTCCACGTTCAGCAGCGTGCGGTCCCCGCCGCTGGGCGGCTGCTGCGTCGTGACGCGGGCGAGGACCCGCGTCCCGGACCGGTCGAGCTGCTGGGTGAACAGCCCGTACGTGACGCCGAGGAGCAGCAGGCCGGCGGCGAGGAACAGGCCGCCGTAGGTCAGCGTGAGGCGGGCGCGCAGCGAGACGCGGCGCGGCCCGCCGATCGCGGAGATCTTCACGGGATCCGGTACCCCGCTCCCTTGACGGTCTCGATGACGGGCGGCTCGGCGAGCTTGCGGCGCAGCTTCAGGACGGTCAGCCGGACGGCGCCGGTGAACGGGTCGGCGTGCTCGTCCCACGCCTTCTCCAGCAGCTGCTCGGCGGACACGACGGCGCCGTCCGCGCGCAGCAGCTCGGCCAGGACGGCGAACTCCTTGCGCGCCAGCGGGACGTACCGGCCGTCGCGGAACACCTCGCGGCGCGCCGGGTCGAGGGTGATCCCGGCGCGGCGCAGCGTCGGCGGCGCGGCGGGCCGGGACCGGCGGCCGAGGGCGAGGACGCGGGCGGCCAGCTCGGCGAACGCGAACGGCTTGGTGAGGTAGTCGTCGGCGCCGAGGCCGAGCCCGGCGACCCGGTCGGTGATCTCGGCGGCGGCGGTCAGCATCAGCACCCGGGCCGCCGCGCCCGCCGTGACGAGCTCGCGGCAGACGTCGTCGCCGTGCACGACGGGCAGGTCGCGGTCCAGCACGACGACGTCGTAGTCGTTGACGCCCGCGCGTTCGAGGGCGGACGCCCCGTCGTGCGCGAGGTCGACGGCGTGCGCCTCGTCCCGCAGCCATTCCGCGATCGCGTCCGCGAGGAGCGGTTCGTCCTCCACCACCAGCACCCGCATGCCGTTCCTTCCGCCAGGTCCTGATCGCCGATGGTGCCGGGCGGTGTGTTTCCTCGCCGTAAGGCCCCGGGGCGGGGGCGGGCGGAAACGGTGGGGAAACGTGCGGCCGCGTTGCATCGCTCCTCGTCCGGCCGGAGCACGTCCGGCCGCCGAACGAGGGGACGAGACATGCGACTGCGCACCCAGGGCGCCCTTGCGGCGCTGCCGCTGGTGATGGCGCTCGCGCTGACCGGCTGCGGGTCGAAGGACGGCGGGGACGGCGGGGTGGCGTCGGCGGGCGGCGGCAAGCAGGCCGCCGCGTCCAAGAGCGCCGACCCGAAGGAGATGGGGGTGAAGTACGCCCAGTGCATGCGCGAGCACGGCGTCCCGATGGACGACCCGCAGGGCGGCCGCGTGACGCTGAAGATCGACGGCAGCACGCCGAAGGAGAAGGTCGACAAGGCGCAGGAGGCGTGCCGGCAGTACAACCCGATGGAGAACGGCGCCGCGAAGGCCGATCCGAAAATGCAGGAGAAGGTCCGGGAGTTCTCCGAGTGCATGCGCAAGAACGGCGTCGAGGACTTCCCGGACCCGAAGCCGGGCCAGCAGGGGATCATGATGGACAAGAAGCTGTCCGAGGACCCCGATTTCAACACCGCGCAGCAGAAGTGCAAGGACGTCATGGGGGGCGGTCCGAAGTGACGGCCCTCGGGGAGCGGGCGGCCGAGGACGGGGGGCGCCGCGCGCGGCGGCGCCGCCCCGGCCGGCGGGCGGCGCTCGCGGCGGCGGCCGCCGTGGCCGTCGCCGGCGGTGCCGCCGCCGTCGCGCTGAACACCGGCGGCGGCTCCGGCGAGGACCGGGCGACGGGCCTGCCGCCGAACACGACGCAGGTCACGCGGCAGACGCTGAAGGACGAGCAGACCGAGGACGGCTCGCTCGGCTACGGCCCGACCTACACCGCGACGAGCCGGCTGCAGGGCACGCTGACCAAGGTTCCGGAGAGCGGCGACGTCATCAAGCGGGGCCAGGAGCTGTACGAGGTGGACGGCGATCCGGTGGTCCTGATGTACGGGTCGAAACCGGCGTACCGTCCGCTGCGGATCGGCACGGAAGGGTCGGACGTCGAGCGGTTCGAGAAGAATCTGAAAGCGCTCGGCTATGACGGGTTCACCGTCGACGAGGAGTACACGTCCGACACCGCGGAGGCCGTCAAGGAATGGCAGGACGACCTCGGGCTCGACGAGACCGGGACGGTCGAGTTGGGCCGGGTGGTGTTCGCGCCGGAGCCGATCCGGATCGACAGCCTCCAGGCGAACGCCGGGGACCCGACGGGCCCCGGCCGGAAGGTGCTCACCTACACCGGCACCGACAAGGCGGTCACCGTCGAGCTGGACACGACCGACCAGCGGATGGCCCGCAAGGGCGCCGCGGTCGACGTCACGCTCCCCGACGACACGACGGTGACCGGGAGGATCGACGAGGTCTCCACGGTGATCCAGCCGGGCCAGGGGCAGGACGACGACCCGTCCACGAAGGTGGAGGTGACGATCTGGCTGCGGTCGTCGAAGGCGCGCAAGGCCGCGGCGAAGTACGCGCTCGCCGCCGTCGACGTCACGTTCACCGCGGGCACCCGCAAGGACGTGCTGACGGTCCCGGTCACCGCGCTGGTCGCGCTGTCGGAGGGCGGGTTCGGCGTCGAGGTGGTGAAGGGCTCGACGTCGTCGTACGTCCCGGTGAAGACGGGGCTGTTCGCGGACGGGCGGGTCGAGGTGTCCGGCGCGGGCATCGCCGAGGGCACCGCCGTGGGGGTCCCGAAATGATCGAGCTGCGCGAGGTGACCAAGGAGTACCCGGGCGGCGTCCGGGCGCTCGGCGGGGTGTCGCTGCACGTCGGCGCCGGGGAGCTGGCCGCGATCGTCGGGCCGTCGGGGTCGGGGAAGTCGACGATGCTGAACGTCCTCGGCACCCTGGACCGGCCGACGTCCGGGACCGTCCGCATCGACGGGCACGACGTCGGCCGGCTGTCGGACGCGGCGCTGTCGGCGCTGCGGGCGAGCCGGATCGGGTTCGTGTTCCAGCAGTTCCATCTCGCGGCGGGCACCCGCGCGCTCGACAACGTCGCCGACGGGCTCCTGTACTCGGGGCTGCGGCCGGCGGCGCGGCGGCGCCGGGCGGCGGACGCGCTGGAGCGGGTCGGGCTCGCGCACCGGATGCACCACGAGCCGCACGAGCTGTCGGGCGGCGAGCGGCAGCGCGTCGCGATCGCCCGGGCCGTCGCGGGGGAGCCCGCGCTGCTGCTGGCGGACGAGCCGACGGGCGCGCTGGACTCGGCGTCCGGGGACGGGGTGATGGCGCTGCTGCGCGAGCTGCACGCGTCCGGCACCACCGTCGTGATCATCACGCACGACCGGGAGATCGCGGCGGGGCTGCCGCGCCGGGTCCGGATGCGGGACGGCCTGGTGGTCGAGGACTCGGCGTTGCCCGCGCGGGCCGAGCCGGCGGAGGCGGCGCGATGACCGCGGCGGCGCTGCGCCCGGCCCGGCTCGGGCCGGGCGACGTGGTGAAGGTCGGCGCGGTCGGGCTGCGGACGCGGCCGATGCGGGCGTTCCTGTCCGCGCTCGGCATCGCGATCGGGATCGCGGCGATGGTCGCGGTCGTCGGGGTGTCGTCGTCGTCGCGCGCCGACCTCGACCGCGCGCTCGCGGCGCTCGGCACGAACCTGCTCACGGTCACGCCCGGCAGCACGCTGACGGGCGGGCAGGCGCAGCTCCCGCTGGAGGCCGAGCAGATGGTCGCGGGGATCGGGCCGGTCGAGGAGGTGTCGGCGATCGGCCTGCTGGACGGGGCGAAGGTGTACCGGAACGGGAAGATCCCGGAGTCGCAGACCAACGGGCTGGCCGCCTACGCGGCCCGCACGGACCTGCGGGCGGCGACCGGGGCGCGGCTGCGCAGCGGGGTGTGGCTGAACGCGGCGACGCAGGACTTCCCGGCGGTGGTGCTCGGCTCGTCCGCCGCGGACCGGCTCGGCATCGGGCACGCCGGGACGGACGTGCAGGTGCTGGTCGGCGGCAAGTGGTTCACGGTGGTCGGCATCCTCGCCCCGGCGCCGCTCGCGCCGGAGCTGGACACGGCCGCGCTGGTCGGCTGGCCGGCGGCGCAGCAGCGGCTCGGCTTCGACGGCCACGCGACGACGATCTACACGCGGTCGCGGGACGCGAGCGTCGAGCAGGTCCGGGACGTGCTCGGCGCGACCGCGAACCCGGAGGCGCCGAACGAGGTGCAGGTGTCGCGGCCGTCGGACGCGCTCGCCGCGAAGAAGGCGGCGGGGGAGGCGTTCACCGGGCTGCTGCTCGGCGTCGGCGCGGTGGCGCTGCTGGTCGGCGGGGTCGGGGTGGCCAACACGATGGTCATCTCGGTTCTGGAGCGGCGGGCGGAGATCGGGCTGCGGCGCTCGCTCGGCGCGACCCGCGGCCAGATCCGCACCCAGTTCCTCGCGGAGTCGCTGCTGCTGTCGGCGCTCGGCGGGCTCGGCGGCGCCGCGATCGGCGCGCTGGTCACCGGCGGCTACGCCGTCTACCAGGGGTGGCCGGTCGTGATCCCGGCCTGGGCGGTGCTCGGCGGCGTCGCCGCGACGCTGGTGATCGGCGCGGTCGCGGGGCTGTACCCGGCGATCCGGGCGTCCCGCCTGTCGCCGACGGAGGCGCTCGCGGCCCCCTGATCGCGATTGACATAGTCACCACTATCTGAATATCGTCTGCTATATGGATAGCGACGACGATGAGAAACCGAGGCGGCTGACCCGCGCCGAGGCCAAGGCGCGCACCCGGCGCCGGCTGCTGGACGCGGCGGCGCGCGTGTTCGCCCGCAAGGGGTACGCGGGGGCGCCGGTCGAGGAGATCGCCGAGACGGCGGGCTATTCGATCGGCGCCCTGTACTCCAACTTCGGCGGCAAGGAGGAGCTGTTCCTCGAGCTGGTCGCCGACGGCGCCCGGGCGCGGGTCGAGCGGGGCCGGCAGACCCTCGACGCCGTGCAGGCCGGCGCCGAGGACCCCGAGTCGGCACTCGGCCGGTTCTTCATGGAGGCCGCCGACAAGGACGACGACCTGCCCCTCCTGCAGGCCGAGCTGTGGCTCTACGCCATGCGGAACCCGCAGCTCAGGGACGCGCTGGCCGCCGCGCAACGGGAGCCGCGGGCGGCCCTCGAAGGGCTCATGGAACCGGTCCTGGCGCGCGTCGGCGCGTCCGGCGCCGTCCCCGCCTCCGACGTCGCCACGGTCGCGAGCGCGATGTTCCAGGGCCTGCTGCGGCAGCGCCGCCTCGACCCGCCGAGCGTGCCGGACGACCTGCTCCGCCAGGCCATGCGCTGGCTGTTCGTCGGCATCGCCCACACCTCCGACCCGCTGCCCGAGGAGCCGTCGTGACCCGCCAGGACCTTCCCCTGCCCCGCCGCGCCACCGCCCTCGCGGGCCCCCGGTCCGTCCGGCGCGGGTACCTCATGGCCGGCCTGATCATGGGCGCCGTCTGGGCCTGGAACGCGGGCCAGCCCGTGTGGGAGCACGCCCTGAAGTTCGGGCTGCTGCTCTTCGTCGGCGTGCCGCTGCTGCACCTCGTCCAGAAGCGCCGGACGGCCGGGCGCCCGCAGGAGGGGCCGCGGCTGTCGCTCGGCCGCGCGGTCGTCGCCAAGGGCGTGCTGCTCGCCGCCGCGCTGCTCGCCTCGTACCTGCTGCGGTCGACGCCGCACGGCGACCTCTACGTCGCCGCCGGCCTGGTCGCCGCCATCGCCGGCATCGGCCCGCTCCTGCACCGCCACCTCGTCGCCCGCTGACCCCGGGCGGGCGCCCGCGCGGGGGCGCCCGCCCGGCGCGGGCTATCCGGCGAGGAGGTCCTGCAGTTCGCGGACGGCCTCGCGGAGCCGGTCGGCGAAGTCGTACATCGCGCCCGCGACCGGCTCCGGCGTGCTCAGGTACAGGTTGAACCGGTCGGGCAGCAGCACGTACGCGACGCCGATGCACTGCTCGCTCGTCGACCCGAACCCGAAGTACCGGATGTTCACCGACGGCGCCGAGCTGGTGCTCAGGTAGTCGTCGCGCATCGTCGTCCAGCCGGGCGAGTCGAACAGCGCCAGGTGCTCGGTGACGCCGAGCTCCGCGCCGCGCCGCTTCTGGATCAGCTGCAGCTCCCACAGGTGCTGCTCGGGCGCCCGGCCCGCCTGGCAGTCCTTGGCGCGCCGGACGTGCGCCTCGGCGGCGGCGCGGAACGCGGCGCGGCGGGCGTCGGGGCCCGCCTCCGGGTCGTCCATCGCCGCGACGAACCGCAGCACCTCCGGGGTGACGACCCGCATCGCCTCGGTGCGCCCGTTGCGGTACTGCCGGGTCGCGATCGACTCGTAGGTGGCGCCGGTGAGGCCCTTCGCCCGCTTGTGCGCGAGCTGGTACGCCATCTGGACGAACGCGTCCGGCGACGTCTTCAGCGCCTTGGCGCGCTCGGAACCGAAGTCGTCGAACGACACGCAGGTGGTGGCGGTCGCGGCGGCGTAGGCGGCGAACGCGGCGGCGGCGTCCCGGACGTCGGCGCGCAGCGCGTCGTCCAGCACGAACTCGATCGCCTCGACCACCGGCAGGCCCTGCGACCGGGCCCCGGCCCGCTGCGCGTGCGCCTCGGGGGACGCGCCGAGCAGCGCGTCCACGAAGCTGAGGATCGTGGTGCCGTCCAGCCCGCAGTGCTCCACGTTGATGCCGGCGGTGCCGTCGGCGAAGACGACCAGGGAGACGGCCTTGTCGAACCACCGGTTGCCGCTGTCGCCGTGCAGCAGGTTGTCGCACGCCTCCAGGTCGTTCTTCGGCGCGACGTCCTCCAGGCAGACGCAGAACAGCGCGGTCTCGACGTCGTCGAGCGCCCGCGCGTTCGCGGGGTCGGCGGCGAGCAGCGCCTCCCGGCTCGCCGCCCACTCGGCGCGCGCCTTGGTGGTGAGGTGCCCGGCGGACGGCTCCGGCGCGGGCTCCGCCTTCACGATCGTGCCGAGGCCGGCGACCAGCTCGTCCAGCGTGTGCGGGACGCCGTCCGGGCCGATCACGTCCATCCGGACGATGTTGCCGCGGTAGAACACCACGATGTGCTTCGCCTGCGACGGGCCGGGCCACTCGGCGCTGTAGGGGGCGCGGACGGTGTCCTGCTCGGCGCCCGGGATGCGCGTCGTGGAGAACAGGAACCTGTTCTGCTCCATCGACAGCGGCGCCCCGCGCTGCAGGACGGGCGGGATCCGCTCGGCGTCCAGCAGCAGCTTGTAGTCCAGAGCCCCGGCGATCAGCCCGGCCGCGCGCTCCAGCTGCCGCTCCCCGGTGTCCTGGAACAGGAAGAAGAAGTTCGCGTTCAACGCGATCCGGTCGCGCCGCCCGAGGTAGCGGTACGGCCAGAACGTGTCGAGCCAGCTGCGCACGCCGGGCTCCGCGTCGTAGCGCTCGAGCGCGGCGTGCAGGGCGCGGCCCGGGCCGTCCGGACGGGCGAACGCCTCCACCGCCGCGCGCGTCTCCGCCAGCTCCGCCTCCGTCAGCAGCGGCGCGCACCACTCCAGGAACCGGTCGCAGGTCTCGTCGAGCGCGGGCAGCGGCACCCGGGGCAGCGCGTCCTCGTTGCCGAAGGTCCGGTCCGACGGTTCAGGGGTGGCGTTCACTTCGTCCCTCGTTCTCCAAGCCCGGGCGTTCCGCACGCCCGGGACCAACGGTGTTCATTCCCCGCGGGGGCGGGAGACGTACAGGCCGGCGTAGAGCCAGCCGCCGTCCTCGACGCCGGACGGGTCGACGCCGGCGTCCGCCAGCCTGTCCAGCACGAGCGCCTGCTCCTCGTCCGTCGCGAACCGCCGCTGCCGGAACAGGCCGTCGCGGCGGACGGTCTCGTAGCCCGCCGCCGCGAGCGTCTCGGCGATCGGGTCGAAGGGGAACATGCGCAGGATGAAGTGCGCCATCCACGGCCGGCGGCCGCCCGCCGCCTCGACGACCCGCGCGATGGTCCGCTCGGTGACGTAGCCGAGGCAGCCGGTGGAAATGACCAGATCGGCGCGGGACAGCCGCGCGGCCTGCTCATCGGTCGGATCGCCGCTCTCCAGGTCGGCGTGCACGGCGCCGTCCAGGAATCCCGCGTCGAGCGCATAGGAAAGGGCGTTCTCGGACGCGTCGAGACCGACGAAACGGACGCGATTCGCACGTTCACGGGAACGGACCAGCTCACGGTCGCGGGACAGGAGCGCGGCGCGGGTCAGCGGTTCGGCGTCGCGGCCGCCGTAGCGATCGTACAGCTCCGCCATCGTGACGCCGTATTTCAGCAGCGCCGCGTTGATGCCGTACGAGCAGCCGATGTCCACGACCGTCGGAACCGGCACGCCGCGGGCCTCCCGGTATTCCGCGATGAGCCCGGAGAAGTGCGGCTTCGCCAGTTCCGGGATGTTGTAGTCGAGGCCGCGCAGAGTGCCGAAGTAGGCGCGCGGGTCCGGCTCGGTGTAGATGTGGTCGAGCGAGATCTTTCCGGTCGTGTCGACGCGCACGTCGGGTCCTTCCTGGCGAAGGCGGGTGGGCCGGGATTCCTCGCTTCAGTCGAGCAGCGCGTCCACCCGGACGGCGCGTCCCTCCGCCGCCAGGTGCTCGGGCAGCACCCGGCCGAACAGCTGCCGGGTGCGCTCGACGCTGCCGACCACGCCGGGCCGCTCGCTGTAGGCGAGGATCGCGGTGTGCCGCGCGACGTCCCCGCGCACCTCGCTGACCCGGTGCAGGGAGTAGCGCCCCTTGAAGAGCTGCAGGTCACCGGGGCGCAGCACCAGCCGCCGCACCAGGTGCGCGCCGCGCCCGGTGAGGACGTCGCGGACGGCGTCGAGGTTCTCGTCCGCCGCGGACCGGATGTTCGGGCAGTACTCGAAGACGCCGCCGTCCCGGGGGAGCTGCGTCAGCAGGCTCACCGTGAACTCGTTGGTGTCGAAATGCCACGGGTGCTCCATGCCGGGCTTCACGACGTTCAGGCACAGCCCGGACAGCGGGTCGGCCAGTTCGTGGACGCGCGGCAGGCCGAAGCACGCGGCCACGAACCGCTGGAAAAGCGGGTCCGAATAGAGCCGGTGGACGATCAGGTCGCGCGGGATGAGGTCGCGCGCCACGAACGCGTTCCCGCGCTCGACGGTGATACGGCCCGGATGGCGGTCGGGCAGCGGCGTGCCGATGTCGATGTTGTAGGCGTTCACCGTTTCGACGTCGTAATGAGCGTTCGGCGCGATGGCTGCGCATTCCGTCCGCAGCCGCTGCTGCAATGCGCCACGAATGAAGTCCGGAAGCACGCAGCACCCGGAATTCGCCAGCTCCTCGCGGACCCGGGAAACGACGGCCGTCCAGCCGGCGCCCTCCGGTTCGTCCAGCGGATAGAGATCGGTGTCGACCAGTTCCGTGCCTGCCGCCCGGCCGGCGGCCCGAGCCTCCACTGCGCCCATCAAGATCCTTCCGCGTGGCGAACCCCATCCGGGTTTTAGCACAATCCCCGCGCACATTCATGACCGCGCTTTCCCGGCGGCTTTGTCAGAATTCGATAAGGCCGGTCGGTGACCTGTGGCTTCGAACGGTCCACTGCCCGCGCGGGCACACTGTCCGGTGTGTCCCATATCACCTGTTGATCGAGACCGGTCCGAACCTTCGCCCGGGTGACGGCGTCTCCGACGGTTGGGACACTGGTCCACTACTTCACCCCCGGGAGGGCGCATGGCGGACTGGCGGCTGACGGGCTTCGTCGAGGAACGCGAGCTCGGCCGCGGCGCGCAGGGCCGCGTCGTGCTGGCCCGGCACGCCGAGACCGGCGCGCCCGTCGCGATCAAGTACCTGGCCGGCGGCGACCCGGCGGCCGTCGCCGGGCTGCGCGCCGAGGCGCAGATGCTCGGGCGGCTGACCAGCCCGTACGTCGCGCGGCTGTTCCGCTTCGTGGAGAGCGCCGAGGGCTCGGCGATCGTGATGGAGGCGGTCAACGGCGCGTCGCTGAAGGCGGTGCTGGCCGAGCACGGCCGGCTCGCGCCGGAGGCGGCGCTGCTGGTGCTGAAGGGGTCGCTGCTCGGGCTGGCCGCCGCGCACGCCGTCGGGGTCGTCCACCGCGACTACAAGCCCGCGAACGTGGTCGTCCGGCCGGACGGGCTGAGCAAGCTCGTCGACTTCGGCGTGGCCGTGCTGGCCGGCGAGGGCTCCGCCGCCGGGACGCCCGCCTACATGGCGCCGGAGCAGTGGCGCGGCGAGGCCGCCACCCCCGCCACCGACGTGTACGCCGCGACCTGCGTGTTCGTGGAGTGCGTGACGGGGCGGCGGCCGTTCGCGGCGGGCGAGCGCGTCGCGCTGATGAACCAGCATTTGACCGCCGAGGCAGACATGGGGGACGTCCCCGAGCGGCTGCGCCCGCTCGTGGCGAAGGGGCTGGCGAAGCAGGCGGGGGACCGCCCGCCCGGCGCCGCCGCGTTCGTCGGCGAGCTCGAGTCGGCCGCCGTCGCCGCCTACGGGCCGGACTGGGAGCAGCGGGGCGTCCGGGCGCTCGCGGCCGCGGCCGTGGCGCTGGCGGCCCTGTTCCCGCTCGGCGCGCTCGCGGTCGCCCCGGGTGCTGCCGCCGGCACGGGCGCCGCCGGCACGGCCGGTGCCGCCGGTGCCGCCGGGACGGGCGGTGGCGTGTCCGCCGGTGCGGGATCCACGGGCGCGGCCGTCAGCAAGGGCTTCCTCGCCACCGCCGCCGGCAAGGGCGCGCTCGCGGCGGCGGGCGTCGCCGTCGTCGCCGCCGCGGCGGGCGGCGCCGTCTACGCGACGAAGGACTCCACCAAGAAGACCCCGCAGGACCACCCCCGCCTCGTCCTGGCCGCCCAGACCGAGACGATCCCCGGCACGTCCGTCAAGGTCGACGGCGCGAAGTACGCCACGGTCAGCGGCCTGCACGACGCGGCCCTCCAGCGCCGCATCAACGCCGAGCTGCGCGCCCCGCTCGACGACCTGATCGCGCTCGCGAAGGACAGCCGCAAGCAGGTCGCGTGCGGCAGCACCCCGACCACCGTGACGGTCCAGACCCGCGTGGGGCTCAACGGGCCGCGGCTGGTGTCGGTCCGGTACTTCCAGATGTCCGACTGGTGCCGGCAGGCCGACGGGTCGCCCGGCGGCGAGGTCGTCACCGTCGACCTGCGCACCGGCCGCCGGGTCACCGCGTCCGACGTGTTCCGTCCCGGCACGCTCACCGCCGCCGGGCTGGGAACGCTCAAGTCCCGGCTCGTCCAGCGGGACGGGCGCACACCGATCTCCGACTGCCCGGCCAGCGACCCCTGGAAGCCCGCCGACTTCCAGCCCGCCCCGGCCGAGGGCCTGTACAAGGGCGCCTCGAAGACCCCGCCGCACCTGAGCGCCTACCTCACCCCGTCCGACTTCCAGCTCGCCTGGTTCGGCTCCGGCAGCGACGGCTGCGGCAACCTCGACTTCGGCGCCCCCTACGCCAAGATCCGCGACCTGCTGAAGCCCGAGTTCGCCGCCCTCCTGCCGAAGTGACGCACATGCCGAAGTGACGCGCCTGACCGAAGTGACGCGCCGGGCACCGGGTACGGGAGGGAGGTGCAGACGTTCCTGCCGTACCCGGACTTCGCCGCCACCGCCCGCGTCCTCGACCCGCGGCGGCTCGGCAAGCAGCGGGTGGAGGCGCTCCAGGTGTTCCGCGCCCTCACCGTCCCCGGGTACGGCTGGCAGCGCCATCCCGCGGTGCTCATGTGGACGGGCTACGAGGAGGCGGTCGTCCGCTACGGCCTGGAGATCTGCGCGCGCTGGCGGGCGCTCGGGCGCGCCGACACCTGCGCCGCCGCGATGACCGCCGAACTCGCCGCCGGAGGCGGCCCCGCGCGGGCACGCGACCAGGCGGCGCTCGCCCGCGCCGGTCAGCTGCCGCCGTGGCTCGGCGAGCCCGCGTTCCACCTCAGCCACCGCTCCGCGCTCGTCCGCAAGGACCCCGCCCACTACGGCCCGCTCTTCCCGGACGTTCCCGACGATCTCCCCTACGTCTGGCCGCGCTCGGACCGCGGCCGCCCCGGGCGTCCCGGGGGTCATAGCGGGGCGGATGCGGGGTAGGGCCTGACCTGGAGAGGGCCCGGGCAGGGCCTGGACCCGGAGGTGGGCGATGGACGCCGATGGACGGCCGGACGGCCGGCCCCGCGGCGAGCGGCTGCTGCGCGACCTGGTGGCCGCCAGCCACGTGATCTCGCTGGAGCAGATGCCCGGCCTGGTCGCCGAGCACGCCGCGCGCGCCGGCCTCGCCGACGTGCGGATCTACGTGGTGGACCTCCAGCAGCAGGTGCTGCGCCTGCTCACCGGCCGCGGCGGCGACGCCGGCCGGCGGTCCGGCGACGAGCCGGAGGAGCTCCGCGTCGAGGGCACCCTCGCCGGCCGCGCCTACCAGAACGTCGAGAAGGTCACGGGGCACCCCGTGGAGGGCGGCGGCCGCCACCTCTGGGTCCCGGTCCTGGACGGCTCGGAACGGATCGGCGTCCTGCGCGCCACCGTCGAACCCGGCGACGAGGAGGCCGCGGCCGACGCCGAGCACCTCGCGGGCCTGGTCGCGCTGCTGATCGTCAGCAAGGGCCCGTGCAGCGACTCGCTCGCCCGGCTGGTGCGCACCCGCGACATGACCGTGTCGGCGGAGATGCAGTGGCGGCTGCTGCCGCCGATGACGTTCGCCAACGACGCGATGGTGATCGGCGCGGCGCTGGAGCCGGCCTACAAGCTCGGCGGCGACACCTTCGACTACGGCCTCGCGGGCGACACCGTCCACCTCGCCGTCTTCGACGCGATGGGCCACGACACCTCGGCCGGCATCACCGCGACCCTCGCGGTCGCGGCGCACCGCAACAGCCGCCTGCAGGGCGCCGGCCTGGTGGAGAGCGGCCGCGCCATCGAGGAGGTGCTGATCGAGGAGGACGAGTCGGGCCGGTTCGTCACGGCGGTCCTCGCGGAGCTGGACACCCGGACGGGCGTGCTGTCGTGGATCTCGCACGGCCACCCGCCGCCGGTGGTGATCCGCGGCGGGCGCTGGGTGACGACGCTGGACTGCGAGCCCGGCAATCCGCTCGGCACCGACCTCGGCGTCGAGCCGGCGGTCTGCCGGGAGCAGCTCGAACCCGGCGACCGGCTGCTCCTCTACACCGACGGCATCGTGGAGGCGCGCGACCCGAACAAGGAGGAGTTCGGGATCGTCCGGTTCGTCGACTTCATCATCCGCCGCAACGCCGACGGGCTGCCGGTCCCCGAGACCCTGCGCCGGCTCATCCACAGCATCCTGGTGCACCACGATGGCCGGCTCGACGACGACGCCACCGTCCTGGTGCTGGAGTGGCGCGGCTCGGCGGGCATCGGGCGCGCCGCCTCCGACGCGGGGTGACCCGCGCCCGGGGGCGTGCGCCCGATCATGTCGCGCTCGATGACGGCGCGTCCGGTCGGGAACCGTCCGGTCAGGACACGCCGAGGGCGCGCATCAGCATCGGGTAGGCGTCGTGGAGGTCCCGCTGCCAGTACGGCCAGGAGTGCTGGCCGTCGAAGAAGCGGGTGGCGACGGGGATGCCGAGGGCGTCCAGCCGGTCGGCGAAGGCGTGCGAGACGTCGTTCGCGGCGGCCTCGACGGGGTCGGTGAACGGGAGCCCGCCGAGCGATCCGGCCTTGCCGTCGCCGCTGGCCACGTACAGCCGGACGCCCGCGAGGCGGCCGGCGAGGTCGGTCGGGTTGTGCGCGTGCCAGATCGCGGCCTGCGCGTCGGGCTCGCCCCAGACGCGCCGCCAGTCGGTACCGGGGCAGGAGAAGGACGGCCCCCAGCCGATCGAGTCGTCGCCCGGCTTGTAGCCGTAAAGGGTGTCGACGTAGCCGCTGAAGGCGGCGGCCGCCGCGAACATTCCGGGGAACCGGGCCGCGTACAGCATCGCGCCGAGGCCGCCCATGGAATTGCCGGCGACGACGCGGTGACCGTTCGCCCGGTAGCCGTTCTCCAGGATGGTGCGGAGCTCCTTCATGTGGAAGGTCTCCCATTCGGGCGAGCCGCCGTTCCCGTAGTTCCACCAGTCGGAGTAATTGCCGCACCTTCCGCCTTCCGGCATGACGACGATGACGGGGGAATGCGCGGTGAGTTCGGCGACGTCGGTGTCGCGCGTCCAGGCGGTGTAGTCGTCGACGCCGCCGTGCAGCAGCCACAGGGTCGGCCATCTCCGGTCGGCGGTCCTGGACCATCCGGGCGGGAGGAGGAGGCGCACCTTCTCCTGCGCGCCCATCGCCGGGGACTGGACGGTGAGGTCGATGGTCCGCGGCGCGACGTCCGTCTCCGCGATCACCTTCGCGCCGGTCACGGCGCCGGTCGCGGTCGTCGCGGCGGCTGCGGGACGGGCGGTGGAGACGGCGGGGACGGCGGTGGCGAGCGCGGCGGCCAGGACGAGGGGGAGCAGCAGGGCGAGGGACCCCGGCCCTGCGACGGGGGTGGAGCGTCGGAGCAATGCGGGCCTTCCGGGCATGCCGGCAGGGTGGGCCGGCCGGAAAAGGGGAGCGCCGTGGTAGCGGCGAATGCGCGCAGCGCGGCGAAGGGCGGGTCGCGCTCCCGCCGGCTGCCTTCGGGCCGTTGTCCGGCCCGGTACCGATGTGCGGTCCGGGATTGGGGGATTCTGCTACTTACTCCGAGTAGATTCCCGTTCCGGGTACGTTCCAAGCATCGCCGGAGAATCGCGGAGAAGATTGTTCTCCGTACATGCGTCGCGCCGGACGCCCTTTCGGGCGCCCGGCGCGTGCGGTGTTCGGGATGTGCGCGATGTATTCGATGTTCCCGGTGCTCCGGGATGTGCCGGGTTCCCGAGGTGCTCCGGTCCCGGCGCGTGCTCTCAGGCCTCCGGCACCGGCTCGGCGGACGGGCCGTTCACGTACTTGACGGCCATCCGCACCGCGCCGCGCAGCAGCCGGAACAGGATCAGCGCCAGGCCCAGCAGCGGCAGCACCAGCAGCACGATCTGCAGCCCCGAGGCGATCAGCTGCAGCGCGCCGGCGCCGTGCGCGGCCTCGGCGGCCAGCCCCTGGATCTTCCGCCAGTCCATCCGGATCAGCCCGGGGACCTGCGTGGAGATCAGGGCGAGCTGGAACAGCATCACCGGGACGATGATCAGTACCCACATCGTGACGAAGACCTGCGGCCAGCGCTTCAGGTCGTTCAGCCGGGTGTCGGCGCGGCGCAGCAGCAGCGCGCGCCGCAGGATGGGCCCGATGTACTTGAACAGGTCGGGGACGCCGACGAGGTCGGACATGATGTAGTAGCCGTCGAAGCGCAGCGTCGGCAGCAGCTGCTGCAGGATCTCGAGGTTGACGTACAGCACCGCGACGAGCAGCGGCTCGAACCCCGTCTTCATGTACGCCAGCGTCAGCGCGACCACGAAGATGCCGTTGAAGTAGACGCCGGCGAGATCGGCGCGCAGCCGGCCGAGCCGTCCGAGCCGGTACGACTCGGTGATGTCGGTGTAGAACGCCGGCCAGACCAGGTAGATGCCGCAGCCCATCACGCCGGGCCGGACGCCTCCGTACCGGCAGGCGGCGGCGTGCCCGATCTCGTGGAACGCGCAGGACGCCACCCCGAGGCCCATGATCAGCAGGATGCTGACCGGGGCGAGGATGGTGTGCTGCAGCGCCGCGCTCATCGACCGGGTGGTCAGCACCCAGGTCTCGGCGGAGACGACGGCGACCAGCGCGAGCACCAGCGTGACGGGCCGGAACAGCCAGCCGAACAGGCCCGCGACGAACCAGGTGACCGACTCGGGGAACACCGCGATCCGGAACCGGAGCCCGAGGAACGGGTCGGCTTTCACCACGGGCGGGGCCGTGCCGTCGCTGTAGGTGGTGACGCCGAGCGGGGCGAGCTTGCGGTCGGCGAGGTAGACGACCTGCTCGCCGGTGAGCCGGGCGCCCGCCTCCTGGGAGACCGCGTCGGCGACCCGGTCCAGGGCCGTCTCGATGTCGGTGGTGCGGGCGAGGTCGCGGTGCTCGTGCAGCGCCTTGGCGACCAGGAACAGCAGCGGCGGGAGCCGGACGAGCTGCCGGTTCGGCAGGCAGACGAGCTGGGGCGGTTCGCGGTAGCCGGAGTTCTTGAACTCGCCGACGAGCTCCACGCCGTCGGCGAGGACCGGCAGGGTGAGGGACGCGGCGGGCTGCGCCGTCGCCACGGACCGCGCGCCGGACGCGGCCTGCCCCGCGTCGGCCGGCCGTGCGGTGCTCGCCGGCCGCGGCGTCCTCGCCGGCTGCGCGGGGGCGCTCGTGGCCGCTCGTGCCGGGGAGGCGGCCTTGCGGTGTGCTCCGCTCATGAGCCGTGGTGGTGGACGACGACCGGGACGCAGGTCGTCGTCGTGTAGCCGGGCTCGGCGAACAGGCCGGTGCCGAGCAGGCCGGGCGTGCCGGTCGAGTGCGTGTACTGGCAGGCGTAGGCGACCTCGGTGTCGGAGCCGCCGGACCCGCCGTCGTTGATGTTGATGTTCTTGTTGTCGTTGTCACCGCCGCCGCCTGCGGCGAGCAGGGTCGACAGCACGGCCCGCTCCGGCAGCACCTCGCCGGACAGCAGGTCGAGTTCGGCATAGCTGAACGTGTGAGGGTTGGTCTGGCTCATCGGTCGCCTAACAGGTCGTCACAGAAATCCCGGAAAGGGGGGAAGGGCCGGCGGGAGAACGCCAGCCCTTCCCCAGCGGGCCGGAGCCCGCGTAACACGTCGATTCGGATCAGTGACCCGAGACCACCGAGCTGCCGGCGCAGGTGAACGACGAGTTGGGGTTCTCGGAGCTGAGGCCCAGCGCGCCGATGAGGCCGCCCTGCGAGTGGTTGATGTTGCTCTGGCAGTTCGGGACGACCGCGGTCGTGCCGCCGTCGTGGCCGCCGCCGTGGTTGAAGTTGAGGTTCGAGTTGTCGTTGTCGCTGCCGCCACCGACGAGAAGGGTGGACAGCACGGCGCGCTCCGGCAGAACCTCGCCGGCCAGCTGGTCCAGCTCGGTGTAGCTGAAGGACTTCATGTGGTTCCTTTTCTTCCTTGTCACGCCCGGATCTCAAGGTGGAGCCCGGATGTCCCTTTCCCACCACAGGTCGTGGCGAGATAGCTCTACGTATAGCACGCGTGACTGTTCGTGTCCAAGTAGTGGCACGGTCACTCTGGGTTTCATGCCGCCTCTGGCGCCTCTTCCGTCACCGCCGCCGTACCGCGGTGTCCCGTCCGGCTCCCGCAGGCATGGAGATCGGGTGCTGGGTAGGAGAAGGACCGTCCCCGGCTGACCAGGAGGAGAGGCATGGCCGACAACAGCTTCAGCATCGACGTGGCGAAGATCCGGGAGCGCGCCCGGCAGAAGATGGCCGACGGCCCGGTGACGTCGGGCTACAAGCGCAGCCCCGAGGAGGTCATCGGCGTCCTCAACGACGTGCTCGCCACCGAGATCGTCTGCTGGATGCGCTACTCGCAGCACGCGATCAGCGCGACCGGCATCGACCGCGCGCAGGTCGCCGCCGAGTTCACCGAGCACGCCGACGAGGAGCGCGACCACGCGATGCGCGCCGCGGAGCGGATCAGCCAGCTCGGCGGCGACCCGGACTTCAACCCCGAGACGCTGGCGAAGCGCTCGCACACCACCTACGAGACGTTCGACGACAACGACCTCAAGGGCATGCTCCAGGAGAACCTCGTCGCCGAGCGGATCGTCATCGAGTCCTACCAGGAGATCATCCGGTGGCTCGGCGACGGGGACGTCACCACGCGCCGCCTCATGGAGGACATCCTCGCCGAGGAGGAGGACCACGCCGACGACATCATGGACCTGCTCGGCAACTGATTCCGGAGCGTCCCGGCGATTGGGCGCGTTCCCCCGGGTAACGGAGCCCTCATGGAATTCGGATACACGCTGCTCTGCGAGCAGACACCACCGAAACAGCTGGTCACCGACCTCGTCGAGGCGGAGGACGCGGGCTTCGACTACTCCGTCATCTCCGATCACTACTTCCCGTGGCTGGAGTCCCAGGGGCATTCGGCCTACGCGTGGTCGGTGCTCGGCGCCCTCGCCCAGGCGACGCACCGCATCCCGCTGATGACGTTCGTGACCTGCCCGATCATGCGGTACCACCCGGCGGTGGTGGCGCAGAAGGCCGCCACCGTGGGGATCCTGTCGGACGGGCGGTTCACGCTCGGGCTCGGCGCGGGCGAGAACCTGAACGAGCACGTCGTGGGGCGCGGCTGGCCGTCGGTGGACGTCCGGCACGAGATGTTCGCCGAGGCCGTCGAGATCATCAAGGCGCTGTTCTCCGGCGACTACGTCAACTACGAGGGCAAGCACTTCCGCGTCGACTCGGCGAAGCTGTGGGACGTGCCGGAGCAGCGCGTCCCCATTGGGATGGCCGCGTTCGGGCCGCGGGCCGGGCGGCTCGCGGCGCAGCACGCCGACCTGCTCATCTCCGACCAGCCGGTCGGCGACGTGGTGAGCCTCTTCCACGGGGAGGGCGGTGGGGGCAAGCCCGTCTACGGGCAGATCCCGGTCGCCTACGGGCAGGACTACGAGGAGTGCAAGCAGCGGGCGCACCGCTACTGGAAGTTCTCCGCGCCCGCCTGGAAGGTGATGGCGGAGCTTCCGGGGACGGTGAACTTCGAGGCGGCGACCAAGACCGTCCGCCCGGACGACGTGGCCGAGTCGGTGCCGTGCGGCGACAACGTGGAGGACTACCTCCAGGCCGTCCAGCAGTGGAAGGACGCGGGGTTCACGCACATCGCGTTCTGCCAGAGCGGGCCGGACCACCAGAAGGACTTCCGTACCTGGGCTGAGGGCGACCTCCTTCCGGCGCTGCGGGAGCGCTTCGGCTGACCGGCCTCACCCAGCTCCGCCCGGCCGGCGCCCGCCGTCCGGGCCTGGTCACGGCGCACCGCCCGGGCCCGGTCTCCGTGCGGTGCGGAAGGCCGGGTCCAGGACGGTTCCGGCGCGCTTGACGTTCCGCACGATCGGCGCGGTCTCGACGTGCCGGACCGCCGGCAGCGCGGCGACCCGTTCGGTGAGGTACCGGTAGAGGTGCCGGGAGTCGCGGCAGACGACCTGGACGGCGAGGTTCGTCGGGCCGGTGGTGGCCGCGGCGAAGACGACCTCGGGATGCTCGGCGAGCGCCCGCCCGGTGGCGGCGAGGTCGGCGGGCGGCACGCTCGTCCAGAGCCGCGCCGCCGTGTGCAGGCCCACGTAGCGGAGGTCGAACTCGGCGTAGAAGTGCAGGACGCCGGTGGCCTGGAGGCGGTCGAGGCGGCGGCCGACGGTGGACGGCGACCAGCCGGTCGCGGCGGCGAGCTCGGCGTGCCCGGCCCGGCCGTCCCGGGCGAGGACGTCCAGGAGCCGCTGGTCGCCGGGGCCGAGCGGCGGGACGTCGCCGTCCTCGGGTACCGGGTCCGGGGCGAGGGCGCGGACCTGCCGCGGCGTGAGCGCGCTGAGGCCGCGGAGCCGGTTCGGCGAGCCGTAGTAGGTGTGCAGGACGGAGTGGGCGGCGATGTCGACGATCCGGGCGCTGCGCGGGAGCCGCTCGAGCAGGTACTGCTCGCTCTCGTCCTGGCTGCGGGCGCGCGCGATGCACAGCACCTCGGTGCCGCCGGAGACGATCTGGACCCACGCGGTGTCGGGGCGCCGCGCGAGCGTCGCGGCGACGTTCTCGGCGGCGCCCGGCGCGCAGCGGAGCCGCAGCAGCCACCGGCCGTGCCCGGCGTGGTCGGCGGGCGGGACGGCGACGATCCGCAGCAGGTCGCGGGTCCGCAGCCGGCGGTAGCGGCGGGCGACGGTCTGGTCGGAGACGCCGAGCACCTCCGCGATGCGGCTGAACGAGGCCCGGCCGTCCAGCTGGAGGGCGTGGATCAGCCGCCGGTCGAGGTCGTCCGCTTCATGGATTTCCACCAGCACAGGGTAGAAGATGTCGAAAACGTGGAGATCCGCCGTCTCTGAGTGGTTTCTTGGCGTTCCTCGCGTGATCGTTGCCGGGACACGACGGACGATCGCGAAGGACGAGAGATGGGCAAGTGGTGGCCCCTGACGGCCGTGTGCCTCGGGGCGTTCATGCTGCTGGTGGACGTCAACATCGTCACGGTGGCGCTGCCGGACCTGGCGGCGGGCCTGGGGGCGTCGTACTCCTCGCTGCAGTGGGTGATGGACGTCTACGCGCTGGTGCTCGCGGCGCTGCTGATGGGCGCGGGCGCGCTCGCCGACCGGGCCGGGCGGCGCCGGGTGTACGTGGGCGGGCTGGTGCTGTTCGCGCTGGCGTCGCTGGCCTGCGGGTTCGCGCCGGACGCCGCGGTGCTGCTCGCGGCGCGCGCGGTCCAGGGAGCCGGCGCGGCGATGATGTTCGCGACGACGGTCGCGCTGGTCACCGCGTCCTACGACGGCCGCGACCGGGCCGTGGCGTTCGGTGTCTGGGGCGCGGTCAACGGAGCCGCCGCCGGGGCCGGGCCGGTGCTCGGCGGGCTGCTGACGCAGGCCTTCGGCTGGCGGTGGATCTTCCTGCTGAACCTGCCGGTCAGCGTGCTGGCGGTGGCGCTGACGCTGCGGGTGGTGGCCGAGTCGCGCGACCCGGCGGCGCGCCGGATCGACGTGCCTGGGGTCGCGCTGTTCGCCGTGGCCGCGGGCGCGGTGACCTACGCGCTGACGCGGGCGGGCGACGCGGGCTGGACCTCCGCCGCGACGCTCGGGTGGCTCGCCGCGGGGGCCGCCGCGCTGGCGGCGTTCGCGGCCGTCGAGCTGCGCTCGCCGCACCCGCTCCTGGACCTGCGGCTGTTCCGCGCGCCGGGCTTCACCGGGATCATGATCGCGTCGCTGGCGATGTCCGGGACGGCGTTCGGGTACCTGCTCTACACCTCGCTGTGGCTGCAGTCGGTGGCCGGGCTGAGCGCGATCGGCGCGGGACTCGCGATCCTGCCGATGAGCGGGACGGCGTTCGCCGCGTCCTGGCTGACCGGGCGGTTCCTGCACGCGGTCCCGCCGCGGCTGACCGTCGGCATCGGGCTGCTCCTCGTCGGCGCCGGGACGCTGGGCCAGTCGGTGCTCGACGGGGGGTCGGGCTGGGCGGCGCTCGTCCCCGGGTTCGCGCTCACCGGCGCGGGCGTCGGGATCGCGCTCCCGAACGTCACGGCGGCGGCGACGGCCGCGGTGCCGCCCGAGCGGGTCGGGAGCGCGGCGGGGGCGGTCAGCGCGCTGCGGCAGCTCGGTTTCGCCCTGGGGATCGCGGTGCTCGGCAGCGTCTTCCACGCCGCGCTGGAACGTTCCCTCGACGGTGCGGTCGCGGACCCGTCCGGCGCCGCCCGGGCGATCTCCGGCGGGCACGCCGCGCACGCGCCTGCCGGGGCCGTCGCGTCGGCCTTCGCGTCCGCGCTCGACGCCGCCACGGCGACGGCCGGGGCGATCGCGATCGCCGCCGGTCTCGCGGTGCTCGTCCTGGTGCGCCGGCGACCGCCGGCCGCGGGCGCGCCCGCCGTTCCCGCCGCGGAGGCCGGTGAGGCGACCGCGTCCGCGCGGTGACCGGCGCGCGCTTCGGTGATCACGGGGGGCGATGATCCAATATGGTGGCGTCACGCCCCCCGCCCCCCATGCTCCAGGAGTCAGCTCCCATGCCGGAAGCCGAGCCGCTGGCACCAGACGACCCGCAGGTCGTAGGCCCCTACCGGCTGGCAGGCCGGCTCGGCATGGGCGGCCAGGGCGTGGTCTACCTCGCGCACGACGCCGCCGGGACGCCCGTCGCGGTGAAGGTGCTGCGGGCCGAGATCGCGGCGGAACCGCGCGTCCGCGAGCGGTTCACCAAGGAGATCGCGAACGCGCGCCGCGTCGACCCGTTCTGCATCGCCCAGGTCCTGGACGCCTCCCTGGACGGGCCGCGCCCCTACATCGTCACCGAGTACGTCGAGGGGCCGTCGCTCCAGCAGGCCGGGCGGCGGGACGGCGCGGCGCTGCGGCGGCTCGCCGTCGCGACCGCGACCGCGCTCGCGGCGATCCACGAGGCCGGGGTCGTGCACCGCGACTTCAAGCCGTCCAACGTCCTGCTCGGTCCGGACGGCCCGCGGGTCATCGACTTCGGCATCGCCCGCGACACCGAGGCCCCGCTCACCCTGACGAGCAGCATCATCGGCACCCCCGCCTACATGGCGCCCGAGCAGTTCGCCGGGGAGGCGGCCGGCCCGCCGGTGGACGTGTTCGCCTGGGGCTCGGTGATCGCGTTCGCCGCCACCGGGCGGCCGCCGTTCGGCGCGGACACGTTCCCGGCGATCATGCACCGCGTCCTGCAGCGCGAGCCCGACCTCGGCGAACTGCCCGAGCCGCTCCGCGCGACCGTCACCGCGTGCCTGGCGAAGGACCCGGCGCGGCGGCCGACTATGCGGACCGTCCTGCTGCGGCTGCTCGGCGCGCCGGCCGAGGAGACCGCCCCGTCCGCCCCGGCCCCGCCCGCCATGCCCGCGCCGCCCATGCCCCCGCCGCCCGCGCAGGCCCCTCCCGTGCCCGGCCCGTTTCCGCAGGCCACCGACCCGCGTCCCGCGGCCGCACCGCTCCCGATGCCGGGCGCGCCGCAGACAGTGCTCGACGGCGCGCGCAGGAAGCAGAAGCCCGCGGGGCGGCGGCCCGCCGTGCTGCTGGGGGCGGGTGCGGGCGTCATGGTCCTGGCCGTCCTCGCGGCGGTGGGCGCCTGGTTCGCCTGGCCGGACGGCGCCGACGCCGCGCCGGAGAACGCCGGCGCGACGGGCTACGCGGCGGGCAAGCCCCGGCAGGGCACCGGCAGCTCGGCCGACACCGGCGCGGGAGCGGCGACGGCCTCGGGGAGCCCGTCGCCGTCGGCCTCGTCCGGCAGCCCGGGCGCCGGCCGCCGGGGCCGTCCGTCCGGCACGCCGACCCCGGGACGCGGGTCCGGGGGCTCCGGTGGTTCCGGGGGTTCCGGCGGCGGGAGCACCGGCGGCGGCGGGACCGCGCCGACGAAGCCGAGCGGCCCGACCGCCCGCATCGCCTACTTCACGGTCGGCGGGGCGAGCGGGTGCTACGCCAAGAACGAGGACTTCCCCTTCAGATATAGCATCGTGGGCAGCAAGAACCCCACGAGCATCCAGTTCAGCATCTACTTCGACGGGCGCCTCGGCGTCGGCCACCCGATCCACACCGCCGCCGAACCCGACTTCACCATCACCTCGTCGCAGAGCGAGGACACGGCGGGGACGCACACCTACCGGATGGTCCTGCAGAGCCCCGTCCATCAGGAGATCTCCCGATCGGTGCGCGTCTGCTGACGTCACCGGGAACGCGATCCGGCCGCCCGAAGCACCATCCGGCTGCAGTCCGAATTGCAACAGAATTCAGTTCTAGTTCCCTTTGAATGCCGCCGTTTCCTGCGATGACACGGGCCGTGGCCTGAGAATCCGGATCCGGGTATTGACGAGTTCCCGGTCGCTGTCTACGTTCTGACTAGAACGCGTTCTACCCAGGTGGCCGGTCACCGATGTCGAGTGGCGCGACGGTTTCCGGACACCGATCCCCGACGCCGCGGTGCTCCCAACCGCTCACCCGACATGAGCGGATCGGGCGTCCCGGGTCGCGGATTCTCCCACCCCTCCGGGTGCAGGCGCGACGCCCGACGTCCCCGAAATGAGGACTTCCCTTGTCCCGCATCAAGAAGATCGCCGCCATCGCCTCCACCTCCGCCGCCGCCACCGCGATCGCCGTCGCCGCGACCGCCGCTCCCGCGCTGGCGTGGACGGCCGGCCCCTACACCGCCAACCTGTCCGGGAACATGACGATCGACGCGGGCACCGCCGTGACCTGCAGCGGATCCACCCTCAGCGGCGACCTCGCCGCCGACGGCTCCCTCACGGTCACCTCCGCGAGCATCTCCGGCTGCCCCGCGAGCGTCACGCCGAAGAACCTGCCCTGGAGCGGCAGCCTGGGCGGCGGCAACGCCAGCATCAGCGGCTTCTCCGTCGAGGCCCTCGGCTGCACCTACGGCGGCACCATCAACGGCACCTACTCCGGCGGTGACGCGCTCCCGGCCACCGTCACCTTCAGCAACCAGAAGGTCTCGGCGACGGGCGGCTTCTGCCTCGTGCAGTCCGTCACCCTCACGGCCACCTACGTCTTCTCCCAGTGACCGCCAAGCCCTGACACTCTCCGACCCGGGCGGCCTCGCGCCGCCCGGGTCCCCGGTCAGCCCAGGTCGTGGCCGCCGCGCTTGGCCTCGCGCGTGAACGCCCGCCAGGCCGCCGCACCGAACATCAGCTTCGGCCCGTCCGGATCCTTGCTGTCCCGCACCCCGACGGCGACCGCAAGATCCGCCACCTCGACACACTCCCCGCCGCTATGACCACTGTGGCTGCTCTTCCGCCACAGCCCCGCCACCTCGACGCAGGCGCCGCCCTGGTGGTCGCTGTAGCTGCTCTTACGCCAACGGACAGGCTCCACGCTGCTCATAGTCTCTCCATCGCCGTCCTTATCATGGCGCGCGACTCGTCGATGGGGAGCGCGCGGCCTCTGAGTGAGTCCCAGCGTACGACGAAGTCCGCCAACTTGTCGGGCTGATGAATAAGTGTTCCAATGCCCGCGGATTCCGTATAGGCGGCATTGCTTCCATCCGCGAAGCCGAGGATCGTGAAGTCGCCACCTAGTCCCGAATGGTAGCCCGCTCGGAAGGGCACCACTTGTACTACTGTCCCTGGTTGCTCTGAGAGGTGGAGCAAGGACTCGAACTGCTCTCGCATGATCTCGGGGCTACCGATCACGCGATGCAGGATCACCTCGTCGAACGTGAGCCACACCAGCGGCGGGTTGTCGCGTTGGAATAGCGCCTTTCGCGCCATGCGCTTGGCGACCAGGTCCATCGCCCGATCGCCGAAGAGCGTGCTCATCAGCGCTGTCGCGTACCCCTCGGTCTGGAACAGCCCGTTGACAAGGAAGCCTGAAACGTTACGGACGGAACTCGCCTCTTTCTCACACTCCGTGTACTCGGCGAACCCGGGTGGCAGCGTGGTCTGCACTTCGAAATTATCGGCGTGCTTCCACAGGCGGTAGAAGTGGCCGTCCGTCGTGAAGTAGGTGTCGAGGTCGAGGGCGCTCTGCTCGGAGACCTTGCGGCCGCTCTCCATGGTGCTGATCCACTGCGGGGTGCAGCCGAGCGCGTCGGCGAGTTCCTTGCCGGTGAGGCCGGTCTTCTCGCGCATGCGGCGCAGCTCTTCGCCGAAGAAGATGCGGGCTTGGTTCTCGGCCATCACGGCCTCCGGAGGGGTTAACCAGGTGGCTTGGTTGAGTTGATCTCGCGTTCCGCTTGACCGGGGGTGTCCTGCGGTTACTGGCCGACCATAACTCACGGTGTGAATGTGGTCACGGCGGTTCGTCAACTCCGACACGAGGTTCCTTGGATGAGTTGCAGGACGATAGTGGCCGATTCTCCGAAAAACGGGCACTTCGCGCCCGGGTGGTACGGGGAGGCCATGGGGGACGGTTTCGTTGCGCGCCGCCTCGGCGGCCTGAGCGACTACCAATTGCTCAACGGCTGCTTGGAGGAGGTGCGGGCGTGCGACGAGGGCGAACTCTGGTTGCTCTGCGACGCGCAGACGCGTCTGGCCGAGAGGGTCGCGCTGGCCGAGTCCGTCCGGAGGCGGCCGTGAGCGTCACCGACCACCACGAGCACGGTGCGGATACCGACGAGCCGTGCAGCCGGCTGCAGGCCCTTGCCATGCACCTCAAGGTGCACGGGTTCGCGGTCGAGGCCGTGGCCGGCGGTCTGATCGTCCGGAACATGTCCAGGGCCGGATGCTGCGCAGGTCAGGAGGTGGCCGGTGACACGATCAGCTGCCGTCCCCACGGCGGGGATGGCGGGCGCTACTGGTACTTCACGTCGTGGCTACGGCCGATCGCCGAGTCCGAGCGCGTCACCGACGCCGTGGTGATGATCAAGGGATACCTGGGCGCCCCTGGCTGATGGAGCATGCTCGCCGCTGCGCGAGCGCGTCGCGGGCGCCGTGGTCTTCGGTGTCCGGTTTTCGGGATGGCCGGAAGGGGGGACTTTTATTGTATTTTTTGTCAATACTTGCGAATGTGACTGCCGGGACAGTAGTTTCTTCGGGCGAGTGAGCGCAAGGCCGGGGCTGGCGCGCGGTCCGGCTCGGGTCTGATCGGCTGGGGAGTCCATGAAGAAGCGTACCGACAGGAAGATCGCCATCGCCGGGACGGCGGCGGCGGCCGTGATCCTGCCCGCCGTCATGGTCGGGCTCGCCCAGGCCGGGGTCGGGGTGCCGAAGGGCAAGCCACAGGCCGCCGGCAACGCGCAGCCGATCCCCTCCTTCGGACCGCCCACCCAGCCGTCGCAGGTCACCGGATCGCCCTCGCCGAGCACCTCGCCGTCCAAGCCGATCAAGGTCCCGAACGTCCCGCTCACCAAGGGCGACAACCCGTTCGGCACCGGCGGCACGCCCGCCTCGAACGACCCCGACAAGAACAGCGGCTCGCACGGCAAGAAGCCGCACCTGCCCCCCGGCATCGGCAGCGGCAAGTACGCCAAGGCCCCCGACGGCGCCACCATCACCGCGATCAAGAAGGTGCACGCGCAGGAGTTCGACGTCAGCATCGCCTCCCCGGCGCTCGGCGCGGTCGTGCAGACGCGGGTGTTCGTCCCCAAGGGCTGGAAGGCGAGCGGCACCACGACCTACCCGGTCGTGTACGCCTACCACGGCGGCAACAACAAGTACACGTCGTGGAGCCACGACGGCCACATCGAGAACGTCGCGAAGTACTACAACGCGATGGTCGTCATGCCCGAGGGCGGCTCGAACGGCTCGTACAGCAACTGGTGGAACGGCGGCAAGGGCGGCATCCCGGAATGGGAGAACTTCCACATCTCCGAGGTCATCCCGCTGATGGAGCGCAACTTCCACGCCGGGTCCTCGCGCGCCGCGATGGGCCTGTCGTCCGGCGGGCAGGGCTCCATCACCTACGCCGAGCGCCACCAGGGGATGTTCAAGTACGCCGCGGCCTACAGCGGCCCCCTCAACATCAGCGCGCCCGGCATGCCCGCGGTGCTCACGCTGATGAACAACACCACCGCGATCTGGGGCGACCCGCTCCTGAACCGGTCGAACTGGGAAGCGCACGACGCGACCGTCAACGTGAGCAGGCTCAAGGGCACCGGCGTGTACGTCTCGTCCGGCAACGGCAAGCCCGGCCCCTACGACGACCCCGACACCCCTCCCGGCAGCGCGGGCCGCGTCGGCGAGGACCTCGCCGGGCAGATGACCGTCAACTTCGTGAACGCCGCGAAGCAGGCCGGCGTCCCCGTCACCTCCCACCTGTACGGGCCCGGCATGCACAACTGGAAGTACTGGCGCCGCGAGGTGAACCTCAGTTGGCCCACCATCATGGCGGCGATCGGCGCCAAGAAGATCTGACGCGGCGAAAGCCCGTCCGGGCCGCGCGGTAGCGTGGCCGCGTGAAGGGGACCGCGTGAAGGGGTTGGCGCGGCGCGAGTTCCAGTTCGTGCTGCTGCGCCGGATGGCGGACTACCAGCCCGGCCTCGTCGAGGACGCGGTGCGCGCGCTGGACGGCACGCGCACCGAGATGCGCGAGGTCAACGCGCGCTGGCAGCGGATCCTGCGGTCCCGGACGTTCCCGCGCGGGCGGCGCCGCTACGAGGCGGTCCTCGGCCCGCCGGCGGACGCCGGTGAGCGGCGCGTCGGCGACGTCGTGTGCGAGGTGGCGTCGTGGCCGCCGTTCCCGCTGTGGCCCGGCCTCCGGTTCGAGATCACGATGGCGCCGGACGGGTCGGTGGCGCAGGAGTGGCTCGTCCGGGACCCGGGATCGCCGGTGCCGGCGCTGCGCACCGTCGACGACCTCGTCCCGTGGACGTGCGTGGTCGGCGACCTCGCCGCCCGCTGGGACGGGCTCGCGCACCAGGACGGCGACGCGCCGAGCCGCTGGCACGTGGGCTTCACCGCGCCCGACGGATCGTCCTATGTGGCGCACTTCGTGTGGGGTCTGCTGCAGGACGTGGTGAGCGTCTAGCTCGCCGGGTTGGCACAATTTTGGGTGGTCTTTGGGGTATTCCGGCATCGCCGCGTCCGTGACGATGGCATATCCGCCCATAACGTGGTGGTCATGTGCGCTCTGAAGGCGGACCCATGCCCGAAGTGAACGGACACGCGCCCGGACGACCGTCCTGGGCGGAACTCGCGAGCCCCGACGCGAAGGCGTCCCGGGAGTTCTACTGCGGCCTGTTCGGGTGGTACGCCTATACGCTGACCATCCCGGACTACGACGACTACGACATCTTCACCCTGGGCGGCGTCCAGGGGCCCGAGGTCGCCGGGATGCAGCGGCTCGCCGACGACGCGCAGCCGCCGTCCTGGTCGGTGTACTTCCGCACCGACGACATCCAGGCCACGCTCGACACGGTCAAGGCCGCGGGCGGGCATGAGCTGGTGCCGCCCATCCGCGTCGCCGACCTCGGCGAGATGGCGCTGTGCGCCGACCCGGAGGGAGCCGACTTCGCGCTCTGGGTGGCGGGGAGCCTCAAGGGCGCGGGCGTCGTCGACGAGCCCGGCGCGATGTGCTGGGTCGAGCTGGCCTGCCACGACATCGACCTGGCCCGCCGCTTCTACGGCAAGGTCTTCGGCTGGCAGACGGCCGAGCGCCGGTACTACTCGCCGTACACGAACCTGAAGCTGGGGGACTGGTCGTTCGGCGGCATCATCGACATCGACGACCTGCGCCAGAACGGGTACGAGGCCGAGCCGCACTGGATCCCGTACTTCTGGGTCCAGGACTGCGACGCCACGGCGGCGCGGACCGCCGAGCTCGGCGGCCGCGTCCTCCTCCCGCCCACCGACATCCAGCCGGGCCGGTACGCGGTGCTGGCCGACCCCGCCGGCGCCCGGCTGGCCGTGATCACGCCGGGCGGCGGCCCACCGGAGGCCTGACGATGCCCGAGGCGACGCGACCCGCACCCGGCTGGCCGGGCTGGATCGACCTGGCCAGCCCGCATCCGGAGACCGCGCGGACGTTCTACACCGAGCTGTTCGGCTGGTACTCCTACACGCTGAGCGTCCCCGGCTACGGCGACTACACCATGTTCACGCTCGACGACGTGCAGGGCCCGGAGGTCGCCGGGATGCAGTCGCTCGCCGACGACGCGCAGCCGCCGTCGTGGACCTGCTACTTCAAGGTGGTGGACCTCCAGACGACGGTCGACGCGGTGAAGGCGGGCGGCGGGCGGGAGCTGATCCCGCCGACGGACTACGCCGGGATCGGCTCGATGGCGCTGTGCATGGACCCGGAGGGCGCCGACTTCGGCATCGCGACGCCGGGCAACGCGATCGAGTTCGGCATCGTCAACCGGCCGCTCACGATGTGCTGGGCGGAGCTCGCGTCCCGCGACGCCGAGCGGGCGCGGCGCTTCTACGGCGGGGTGTTCGGCTGGCAGGCGGTGGACCGCGACTACTTCGGCTCGGTCTACACGAACTGGAAGCTGGACGACTGGTCGGTCGGCGGCATGGTCTCCATGGACGACGCGTGGCCGCCGCACTACCCGCCGCACTGGATCCCGTACTTCTGGGTGGACGACTGCGACGTGACCGCCGCCCGGGCCGCCGAGCTCGGCGCGACGGTCCGCATCCCGCCCGCCGACATCCAGCCGGGCCGCTACTCGATGATGACCGACCCGACCGGCGCCCGCCTCGCCGTCATCACCCCGAGGATCGCCACCGGCCCCGGCATGTGACCGCGCCCGGCCACGCCCCCGACGCGGGCGGTTCGAGGGACGATCTTCGGGAATCGGACAGCGGTGCGGATCAGCGGGTTGCGGGGATACGTGCTGCCCTGGGCGGGGCGGCGGTACTGGCGGGAGCGGCTGAAGCTCACCGCGAAGGCGGTCGTCGCGGGCGTCGTCGCGTGGGCGGTGGCGAAGTACGCCGTCGGGCACTCCGAACCGTACTTCGCGCCGCTGGCGGCGCTGCTCGGCGTGTACCCGTCGGTCGTCCGGTCCGTCCGGGAGAGCCTCGCGTACGGCGCCGGGTTCGTCCTCGGCGCCGCGCTCGCGATACCGGTCGGCCTCTGGATCGGGCCGAACGTCCTCGGCATCGCGGTCGTGCTGTTCCTCGCCATGATGGCGTCCGGGTGGCGGCGGCTCGGCGGGCAGTCGTCGCAGGTCCCGTTCACCGCGCTGTTCGCGCTGCTGCTCGGCGGCCACGACGCCGTCGGGTACACGCTGCCGCGGCTGGCGGACGTCGCCGTCGGCCTGGTGGTCGGGCTGGCCGTGAACGCGCTGGTGTTCCCGCCGCTCTACCTGCGCCGCGCCGAGTACGCCGTGGAACGGCTGCGGGACGTCCTCGCCGAGGCGATGGACGCGCTCGCCGCCGCCATCACCGACCCCGGCGAGCGGCCGCGCTGGGACGAGGCGGACGAGCGGCTGCGGACCGTCCGGGAGCAGGCGCGGCACGCCTACGAGCAGGGCCGCGACAGCATGCGCGCCAACCCGCGCGCGAAGCTGCGCGGCTACCCGCTGCGCTGGCGGGACGAGCCGGAGCGCTGGCCCGCGACCCGGCTGATGAACACGCTCGAGAACGCGACGGCGTACGTCCGGTCGATCGCCGGCACCCACGCCGAGGCGATGGACGCCGACGCCGCGGAGCTGCGGTTCTCCGCGGCGTTCCGGAACGACCACGCGCGCATGATCGGGATGCTGGCCGGGCTCGTCCGGCGGCTGCCCGAGGCGCCCGGTGAGGAGGAGCTCGCGGACGCCGAGCGCCTGCAGCGGCGGCTGGAGCGCCCCCACCACGGGCCGGGCACGGACGCGCCGGGCCTGTGGGACCCGCAGAAGGAGGTCCTCCGGCTGAGCCGCCTCATGCTGGACGACCTGTGCCCGACCCCGCCCCGCTGACCCGGCCCGCCCACCTGACCGACCCGCCCGACTGACCGGCCCGCCGGGTCAGGAGAACACGCCGATGCCGTTCGCGACCGCGCGCTCGCGGCCGTCGGACGGGACGTTGCGGACGGTCGCCGACGCCTCGCCGGGCCCGCGCGCCACGAACGCGGACGACCCGCCGCCGTCGAGGTTCACCCCGGCGGACGCGCCGGCCCGCGCGAGCAGCGACGCCAGCTCGGCGACGGTGACGCCGCCGCTGGTCTCCGACCGGCCGTCCACCACGGCGAGGTACAGGTGGCGGCCGTCGCGGCTCACGCCGGCGGCGGTGCGCGGCGCGGGCCCGGCCGCGTCCAGGCCGTCCAGCGGGCGGCCGCCGCGCAGGATCGGGAACCCGCCGACCGCGAACCGGAACCGCACCTTCCCGGTGAGCCGGTAGCCGATCCTCACCCGGTCGCCCGTGCGCAGCTTCCGCAGCGCGTCGGCGCCGCCGTCGCGGCCGACGAGCACCGTCGTGCCCTTGGGGATCGCGCCGGCGCCGACCGTGTCCGACACGTTCGTGACGACGCCGCGCCGCACCGCCACCTCGGCGGTGTCGGTGCTGCACGGGTCGCTGCGGGCGTCGTCCGTCCCGCAGACCGCGCGCTGCCGCGACACCGTTCCCCACTCGCTCGTGAACGCGCCGACGCCGTCGACGGGCAGCGCGTACTGGTTGAGGCCGCGCAGCTTCAGCGTGCCGAGCCGGGCGCGGACCGTCCCGGCCAGCCGCAGGCTCGCCACGTGCCCGCGCCGGTCGGTGCCGACGCCGATCACGTCGCGCGCGGACGTCCCGGGCGGCAGCGCGGGCCCGAACCGCTGGCCGTCCGGCACGGCCGCCTTCAGCGCCCGGCCGCCGTCCACCTCCGGGCCGGACGGCGCGCCGGTCGGCGGCACGCCCGCGTGGGTCTCGCTGATGTTGAAGAAGTCGCCGTTGACGCCGGCGATCGCGTGCTGGGCGTTCGCCATGTCCGACACCGTGGCGCGCTGGGCGACCACGCCGGGGTACAGCAGGCCGACCCGGACGTGCGGGGCGCGCAGGTCGACGTCCAGCAGGTCGCCGACCGCCTTCCCGCCGATCCCGGACGTCTCGAACGTCCGCGCGACGACCCCGGGCGACAGCGGCAGCGCCGAGGTGTAGCGCAGCTCCCCGACCGCCGCCGCGCGCGGCACCGCGCGGGCGCCGGGCCGCTCGCCGGATCCGGCGCCGTCGGTGCCCGGGGGCGCCGGCGCGGCGACCGCCGGTACCGCCGTGAGGGCCGTGCCCAGGACCGCCGTACTCAGGACCGCCGTGCTCATGACCGCCGCGACGGCGACCGTCCGCGTCTTCACCACCGGTGACACCCTTCTCTGCGGGGACAGCCTGTTGATCATGGCGTGGCGAGGGTGAACCGGTGGTGCCGGCGATGCGAACTTTCGTCAATGATCTTCCTGGTCGGGGGGTGGGCCGGGGGAAGCGGGGGATTGACGGCCGGCGGAAACTAGAATTACGTTCGAATTCCTACTGGTCGGTACGGAGGACGGACGATGCGGGCAGCGCGCGAGGCTTGGCGCCGGCTGGAACCGGTGCACGGCATGATCTACTTCGTGCCGGAGGGACCCGAGCGCTACGCCGCGCTCGGCCTGGACGGCGCGGCCGGCTACTTCGCCTCCCGGTCCGCCGCGTTCGGCCGGGCGTCCGCCGAGGTCGTCATCGCGACCTTCTACAACTTCCACCCCGCCCTCGTCCGCGCCGCCCTGCCCGCCGCCTGGGAGAAGGCGTCCCCCGAGCAGGTGCTCGCCGCCCGCCTCGACGCGGCCGGCGCCGCCCTGCGCCGCGCCGGCATCGACCGCGTCGACGGCGTCGAGGAGGCCCTCGGCCTCGCCACCCGCGCCGCCGAGGCCGCCGGCGACCACCTGCACGGCCGCCCCCTGTTCGCCGCGCACGCCGCCCTGCCCTGGCCGGACGAGCCGATCGACCGGCTCTGGCACGCCCAGACCCTGCTCCGCGAGTTCCGCGGCGACGGGCACGTGGCCGCGCTGACGGACGCGGGCGTCGCGCCGGTCGAAGCCCTCGTCCTGCACGCCGCCACCGGCACCATCCCGACGCCGTTCCTCAAGGCCACCCGCGCGTGGCCGGCCGGCGAGTGGGCCGCGGCCGAGGACGCGCTCCGCGCCCGCGGCCTCCTCGACGGCGACGAGCTGTCCGCCGAGGGGAAGGCGTTCCGGCAGCGGATCGAGGACCGCACCGACGAGCTCGCGCTGCCCGCCTACACCGCCCTCGGCGAGGCCGGCTGCGAGCGCCTCGCCGAGCTGGCCCGCCCGATCGGCCGCGCCGTCGTCTCGGCGGGCCTGCTGAATCCCGCCCGCTGATCGCTCCCGGGCCCGGAAAGCGCCGGAAAACCCTTGGCGCCGATTCCGGGCCCGCGGTTATCGTCACGTGGCCGCGGAACATTTCCGCGGCGCTGCCGGCGAGAGCCAGAAAAGGAGTGATTCCCGATGACCGCGACCTTCCTTGACCTGACGACCGTTCGCAACATCGGGATCATGGCGCACATCGACGCCGGCAAGACCACCACCGCCGAGCGGATCCTCTACTTCACCGGCGTCTCGCACCGCATCGGCGAAGTGCACGACGGCAATACCGCCCTCGATTGGACGGACCAGGAACGCGAGCGCGGAATCACCATCACCTCCGCCGCGACGACGTGCCATTGGCGCGGCCACACGATCAACCTGATCGACACCCCGGGCCACGTCGATTTCACCATCGAGGTCGAACGCTGCCTGCGCGTCCTCGACGGCGCCGTCGCCGTGTTCGACGGCGTCGCCGGCGTCGAGCCGCAGTCGGAGACCGTGTGGCGGCAGGCCGACCGGTACGGCGTCCCGCGCGTCTGCTTCGTCAACAAGCTCGACCGCCCGGGCGCCGACCTGCACCGCTGCGTCGACATGATCGCCGACCGGCTGGGCGCGGTCCCGCTCGTCCTGCAGCTGCCGATCGGCGCCGAGGCCGGCTTCACCGGCGTCGTCGACCTGGTCGAGGAGCGCGCGCTCGTCTGGCCGGACGCCGGCGAACCGGACGTCCTGCACGTCCCGCCCGGCCTCGCGGAGGACGCGCGGCGATGGCGGGCCCGGCTCGTCGAGACGCTCGCCGAGCACGACGAGACGATCATGGAGCTGTACGTGGCGGGCGCCGAACCGCCGGCCGAGCGGCTGCACGAGGCGATCCGCCGGCTCACCGTCGCGTCCGCCGCCACGCCGGTGCTGTGCGGCAGCGCGTACAAGAACAAGGGCGTCCAGCCGCTGCTGGACGCGATCGCGCGGTACCTGCCCTCGCCGCTGGACGTCGCGGGCGGCCCGCACGCCGCGTCCGACGCCGCGCCGCTGTCCGCGCTCGCGTTCAAGATCATGACCGACCGGCACCTCGGCCGGCTCACCTTCGTCCGGATCTACTCCGGCCGCCTGGAGGCCGGCACGCAGGTGCTGAACAGCGTCGCCGGCGGAAGGGAGCGGATCGGCAAGATCTACCGCGTCCACGCGAACAGCCGCGAGGAGATCGCGTCGGCGGGCGCGGGCGACATCGTCGCGGTCATGGGCCTCAAGCGGACCACGACCGGCGAGACGCTCTGCGACCCCGCGCACCCGGTCGTGCTGGAGTCCATGGACTTCCCGTCCCCGGTCATCGAGGTCGCCATCGAGCCCCGCTCGAACGGCGACCAGGAGCGGCTCGGCGCCGCCCTCCGGCGGCTCGCCGAGGAGGACCCGTCCTTCCAGGTGCACGCCGACGCCGAGACCGGCCAGACCGTCATCGGCGGGATGGGGGAGCTCCACCTGGAGATCCTCGTCGACCGGCTGCGCGACGACCACGGCGTCGACGCCCGCATCGGCCGCCCCCGCGTCGCCTACCGGGAGACCATTCGCCAGGCCGCCTCGAAGGTCGAGGTGACCTACAAGAAACAGAACGGCGGAAAGGGGCAGTTCGCGAAAGTCCAGCTCTCCATCGAGCCGATCGAGGGGCATTATGAGTTCGTCAACCAGGTGACCGGCGGGCGCGTCCCGCGGCATTTCGTGCCGTCCGTCGACGACGGATGCCAGGACGCCATGCGCACCGGCCCGCTCGCCGGCTTCCCGATGACGGGCGTGCGCGTCACCCTGCTCGACGGCGACCACCACACGATCGACTCGTCCGAGCTCGCCTTCGCGATCGCCGGTTCGCTGGCCTTCAAGGAGGCGGTCCGCCGCGCGTCGCCCGCGCTGCTCGAACCGGTGATGGCCGTCGAGGTCACCACGCCCGCTGAGCACATGGGCGCGGTCATCGGCGACCTCAACGCGCGCCGCGGCCGCGTCGAGGGCACCCGCCCGCGCGGCGGCGCCGAGGTCGTCCGCGCCCTCGTCCCGCTCGCGGAGATGTTCGGCTACGTCGGCCACCTGCGCGGCGCCACCTCCGGCCGCGCGGTGCACTCGATGCAGTTCGACTCGTACGCCGAGGTGCCGCCCGGCGTGGCCGCCAAGGTGGTGGCGGCCGCCTGACCCACCCGGCCGCCTGACCCACCCGGCCGAGTGCCAACCCGGCCGAGTACCGACCCGGCCGCACGGGGCCCGCCCGTGCGGCCGGTGTTGGCGCGCCTTCAGTTGCTATTGGCGGGGCGTTAATAGCGTGTTGCAAGTAACTCAACACTTATGCAGCGCCCGGTCGGGGGCGCGGGGCGCCCTGCGGGCTCCGGGAGAGCCGGAGCGCCAGAGGAGGTCACCATGGGTGAGACCACGCGCAGGCGGTTCCTGCGCGACGCCGGACTGGTGGGCGCCGCCACGGCGGGCGTCATGGCGATGGGACCGGCGCCGGCGCGGGCCGCCGGCGGGAAACGGGTCGCGGTCCTCGGCGGCGGCGTCGCCGGGCTCAGCGCGGCCCACGAACTGGCCGACCGCGGCTTCCAGGTCGACGTCTACGAACGCACGGCCCTCGGCGGGAAGGCGCGCAGCATCTTCCCGCCCGGCACCGGCACCGGCGGGCGCCTCGACCTGCCGGGCGAGCACGGGTTCCGGTTCTTCCCCGGCTTCTACTTCAACCTCACCGACAACATGCGCCGGACGCCGTTCCCCGGCAACAAGAACGGATGCTGGGACAACCTCGTCCGCGCCGACGCGTACATGATGGCGCGGCAGGGACGGCCCGACCTGACCATTCCGTTCCCGTTCCCGCTGCCGCCGAACTCCAGCATCTACGACAAGGCCAGCTTCCTGGCGACGATCCAGTCCGGGCTGCAGACGGTCGCGAAGCTGTCGCTCACCGAGGCGGCGTTCGCCGCGCAGAAACTGCTCGTCTACGTCACGAGCTGCGACGCGCGGAAGCTCGGGCAGTGGGAGAACATCACGTGGTCGGACTACATCCGCGCCGACCGGTTCTCCGACGAGTACAACAAGTTCATCGCCGACGGGACGATCCGCAACCTGGCCGCGACCAAGTCCAAGGACGCCAGCACCCACTCGATCGCCAAGGTCGGCGAGGCGACGGTGTGGAGCATCCTCGACCTCGGCAACGAGCCCGGCGGGACCGTCGACCGGGTCCTCGACGGGTCGACGTCGGAGATGTGGCTCGACCCGTGGATCGCGCACCTGAAGAGCCTCGGCGTCACCTTCCACGTCGGCTACAACGTCGACTCGCTGCAGATCTCCGGCGGCGCCATCACCGGCGCCGGGGTCACCGCGAACGGGAGCTCCAGCACGGTCAACGCCGACTGGTACATCGTCTCGATGCCGTGCGAGCGGGCCGTGAACCTGCTCAGCGCCGACATCCTCAAAGCCGATCCGTCGCTCGCCGGGATCAAGAGCCTGCGCACCGACTGGATGACCGGCCTGCAATTCTTCCTCAAGAAGAAACTGCCGCTGGCGCCCGGCCACGTCAACTACGGCGACTCCGCGTGGGCGGTCACGTCCATCAGCCAGGAGCAGTTCTGGAAGCGGGACTTCTCCACCTACGGCGACGGCACCGTGCAGGACTGCCTGTCGTCCATCATCTCCGACTGGTTCACCCCCGGCACGTTCAACAAGAAGAAGGCGAGCGAGTGCACGCCCGCCGAGATCGCCGCGGAGACGTGGGCCGAGATCAAGGCCCACCTCAACGACACCGGCACCGTCCTCACCGACGACATGCTGCACTCGTGGTTCCTCGACCCGGCGATCGTGCGCAGCGGCGGCGGCGTCACCAACGACACGCCGCTGTTCATCCAGCAGCCCGGCTCGTGGAAGCTGCGCCCGGACGCCAAGACGAAGATCCCGAACCTGTTCCTCGCGGGCGACTGGGTGAAGACGCCGATCAACGTGACGACGATGGAGGGCGCCAACCAGGGCGGCCGGCAGGCGGTGAACGCGCTGCTGGACGCGGCCGGCTCGAACGCGTCGCGCTGCTCGGTGCACCAGCTCTACGAGTCGCCGCTGTGGACGCTGTTCAAGGCCAACGACAAGGCCCGCTACGCGCTCGGCCTCCCGCACGAGTTCGACATCCTCGACCCCCGCTGGCCCTAGCGGCCGGCCCTAGCCGAGCGATCGGCGGGCGACCAGCGCCGCGTTGAGGAGCTGGAGGTCGGCCGGGCGGGCCGGGTCGAGGCCGGTCAGCTCGCAGATCCGGCGGACGCGGTAGGCGACCGTGTTCGGGTGGACGTGCAGGGCCGCCGCGGTGGCGCGCCGGTCCAGGCCGTCCGCCAGGTAGCGGCGCAGCGTGTGCAGCAGCTCGGGCTTGCGGTCGAGCGGCTCGAGCAGCCCGGCGAGCAGGGGCAGCGCGCCGCTCGGCCGGCTGAGCTGGTAGTCGAGCAGGACGTCGGCGAGCCGGTACAGGCCGGGCGGGCGGCCCGTCCCGCGCACCAGGTCGATGATCTCCGCCGTCTGGGTGACGGCGGCGGGTATCCCGGCCGGGCCGGTGATCTCCGCCGCGGCGGTGACGCGGGTGTCGGCGGCCTTCCCGGCCTGCGCGACGAGGTCGTCCACCAGGTCCCAGGACGGCGGCGCGGCGAACGGCAGCAGCGCCGTGCCGCCGGACGCGTCGAGCGCGGTGAGCGCGGGCTCGCCGGCGAACCGGTCCAGCACCGTCCGGACGCGGCGGATCTTGCGGCGGGCGGCGACCCGGGCGCGCTGGCCGGTGCCGCGCTCGTCGGGCGTCCGGGTGAACGCGAGCGCCAGCACGGCGTATTGGGCGGCGGGGCGCAGCCCGGTCCGGCCGGCGATGCTCTCCAGCGGCTCCCCGGCGAGCAGCGCGGTCATCAGCGCGTGCCGCCCGCCCTGCTCCTGGCTGTCGAGGACCTGCCGGACCTCCAGGTAGGAGCCGCTGACGGCGGTGGTCAGCCGCGCCTGGAAGTCGACGAAGTAGCCGAGCGCCTCCTGCAGGTCGGGAAGGTCGGACGGCAGGGCGCCGGCGGCCAGCTCGTCCCAGGCCATCGCCGCGCCGATCCGGTAGGCGGTGAGGATCGCCTCCAGCGGCACGCCCTCCTCGGCGCGCAGCGCGGCCGAGTCGCGCTGCCGCCCGAACTCGCCGGGACCGGCGGGGCGGCGGCGGTCCAGCACGTCCGCGAACTGGCGGAGGCTGTGCTGGACGATCCCGGCGATGTCCCCGGCGATCTCCTCCTGCGGCAGCTCGGCGTAGACGGGCAGCTCGTCGAGCAGCCGCGCCAGGACGCGGCGGGTCAGCTCCGGCGCGCGCGCCCGCAGATGCGCGGCGAGCGGACGCCCGCCCATGCACAGCGCCCGCCCGGCCCCGGCCTGGGGGCGCCCGGCCCCGCCCGACGGCGGCTCCGGCATGTCCGACGGCGGCTCCGGCGCGCCCGACGGCGGCCCGGCCGTGCTCAGCGGCCCCTTGTTGTCCTCCGGCACAACGGCTCCCGGGAAACTCTGCGCCCGCACCAATTGAACGGCGTGTCAAAAGTCTGGACGATCACGGCGACATCGTCCATGACGGCCAGGGAGGACTGATGAAGCGTCTGTTCGGCGGCGTTGTCGGCTCGATCGTGGCGGCGGCCGCGGCCCTGGCGGTCGCCGGGCCCGCGCACGCGGCGGCGGGACGGTACGTCGCGCTCGGCGACTCGATGGCGTCCGGCCCGCTCATCCCCGACATCACCGGCAACGTCGGCTGCGGCCGGTCCACCCGCAACTACGCGCACGACCTCGCCTCCGCGATGGGCCTGAACCTGGCGGACGTGACGTGCAGCGGCGCGTCCACCAAGCACATGACGCAGTCGCAGAGCACCAGCGTCGCGGGCGTCGACACCGGGACCGTCCCGCCGCAGTTCGACGCGCTGACCGCGGACACCTCCCTGGTCACGCTGACGATCGGCGGCAACGACGTCGGCCTCGTCGGCGTCGCGCAGAACTGCGCCACCCTCGACCCGACCGCGACGCCCTGCAAGGGGACGTACGAGGCGCAGGTCGCGCAGAAGACCGCCGACTTCGAGCCGAAGCTGTCGGCGGTGCTCGACGGCATCCGGCAGCGGTCGCCGAACGCCCGGATCGTCGTCACCGGCTACGGCCTCTACATCAAGCCGAACGGCTGCTGGCCGGTGCAGCCCGTGCTGCCGACCGACGCCAACTTCCTGCAGGGCGCCGTCAACACCATGAACGCGGTCATCAAGCGGCAGACCGAGGCGCACGGCGACACCTACATCGACCTCGTCACGCCGAGCGCCGGGCACGACTCCTGCCAGTCGGCGTCCCAGCGCTGGCTGGAGGGCTACGTCCCGGTGCACGCGGCCGCGCCGCTGCACCCGAACGCGACCGGCGAGGCCGCCTACGCCACCGTCATCCGCAACACGATCGACGCGTCCTGAGACCAGCACGCACCGCAGGTCAGCAGGGCCCGTAGACCAGCAGGCGCCGTGTTCGGCGACACGGCGCCGCCTCCCTGCCCGGGCGCCGCCTCTCCTCCAAGGGGCGGCGCCCGGGCGCGTCCGCGGCGTCTCGGTACATTGAGGGCGCCTTTTCCCCCTTGCCGAAGGACGCCGGGATGAACGACGAGATGCGCGGGAACGTCGCCGCGTTCGAGCAGACGGTCCGCTCCTCGCTCGCGCTGGCCGCGACGCTCGGGGCGGCCGAGTGGGACCGCCCGACCGACTGCCCGGGCTGGACGGTCAAGGACCAGTTCTCCCACCTGGTCTCGGTGGAGGCGGCGCTGCTCGGCGACCCGGCTCCCGAGGTCGAGGTCCCCGAGTTCGGCCACGTCCGCAACGACTTCGGGCGGTACCTGGAGGCCGGCGTGCACGCGCGGCGGTCCGTCCCCGGGCCGCGGGTCGCGGCCGAGCTGGCGGACGTGCTGGAGCGGCGCCTCGCCCAGCTGCCGGGCCAGGACCCGGACGAGCCGACGACCCTCCCGAACGGGAAGCAGGGCACGTACGCGCTGTTCGTGGGGTTCCGCGCGATGGACTGCTGGACGCACGAGCAGGACGTGCGGCGCGCGGTCGGCCGTCCCGGCAACCTCGACGCGCTGGCGGCGGGCTGCTTCTGGGACATCCTCGCCCAGGGGCTGCCGCTCGTCGTCGCGCGCAAGGCGGGTGCGGAGCCGGGGCAGTCGGTGCTGTTCCGGATCGGCGGGCCGGTGGAGCACCGGGTGGCGGTGATGGTGGACGGCGAGGGGCGCGGCGCGTTCGCGGGCGAGGTGCCGGACGCGGCGACGGCCGAGCTGGACATGGACTGGGAGTGCTACGTGCGGCTCACCGCCGGGCGGTGCGGGCCGGACGCGGTGAAGGTGCGGGTCAAGGGGGACGCGGAGCTGGCCGGCCGGGTGCTGGACGGCATGGCGCTGACCCCGTGAGGCGCGCTACCGGCGGGTAGCCGGTTCCGGCCACGGGCGGCCCGGACGGCTTTACAGCTCGATCATGCCAGTGAATGCTGGCACGATCGAGTCCCCGCATGGGAGGAGACCGCCCCGTGAGAACCCTGCCCGCCCGCCGGACCGCGTCGCTCGCCCTCGCCGCCGCCCTCGCGGGCGCCGGCGTGACCGGCATGACCGGCACCGCGCGAGCCGACGCCCCGCCCGGCGCCTGGACCGCCACCGAGGTCACCGGGCCGGCCGCCCCGGCGCTCTACGGGGTCACGGCGCCCGACCGCGGGCACGCCTGGGCCGTCGGCACGCAGTCGTCCTCGTCCGCTCCGCTCATCCTGAGCTACCGGCACGGCGCCTGGACGCAGCAGGCCGCGCCCGCCGGAACCGCGCCCGAACTGGTGGACGTCGCGTCCGGCGGGCCGTCCAACGTGTGGGCCGTCGGGCAGGGCGGCGGCGATGCCACGGCGAAGGCGCTGCACTGGAACGGCCGCGCGTGGAAGGCCGTCGCCTACCCGCGCCCGCTGCCGATGGCGGTTTCGGTCGACTCCCGGGGCAGGGCCTGGTCGATCGGTTCCAACGCCGACGGCAGCGGCGCCGCCGTGTTCCGCCGCACCGGCGGCGCCTGGACGGACAAGGGGCTCGCGCTCGCGAGCGGAACCCTGCTGGACGCGCTCGCCGCGCGCACACCCAAGGACGTCTGGGCCGGCGGCGCGACCTCGTCCGGCGACGGCCTCTGGCACTACGACGGGACGAGCTGGACGCAGATGGACATCCCCGGCGACTGGCCGCACTGGGTGCTGCAGGTCGCCGCGCTGTCGCCGGACGACGTCTGGTTCTACACGCTCCCGCAGGACCCGCTGTTCTCCGGGCCGACCCTCGTCCACTGGGACGGGACCGCGTTCACCGTGACGAAGACGCCGTCGCCGTACGAGCAGGTCAGCACCTACGCGCAGGACGTCGGGTTCCTCGGCGACATCGCGCCCGACGGGCGGGGCGGCGTGTGGCCGCAGGACAGCCGCACCGCCTACTACCGGCACTTCGACGGCACGGCCTGGACGAGCGTGCCGCGTCCCGCCAACGACCTGGGCGGCTGGCCGCAGGTCTACGACCTCGCGCAGGTCGGCCGCACCGCGTCGGTGTGGGGCGTCGGGCCGGGCGCCGGGGACCGGCTGCTGATCGACCGGTTCCGCTGATCCGGCGCTCCGGCCCCGCCGTCCGGGCGGCGGGACCGGGACGCCCCGTCCCTGGGTGAATCCGGATTCAGGTCGCTGCTACGCTGGCCGCCGGCTCGACGGGGAGGGGCGAGATGGCGGTCACCCGCAGGGGAAGCGAGACCGAGGCGGCGTTCATGGACGCGGCCCGCAAGGTCATCGCCGAGAAGGGCTTCTTCAACGCGAAGATCGCCGACATCGCGGCGGAGGCGGGCCGCTCGTCGGCGGCCTTCTACAACTACTGGGACAGCAAGGAGTCCATGCTGGAGGGGCTCGCCGACCGGTTCGCCGGCGAGGTGCTCGGCCGCGCCGAGCAGGCGCACCGGCACGGCGCGCCGCACCGCAACATCCTCGAGGCCGTCCGCACCTACTGGAACCTCTACAAGGAGCACATGGGCGAGCTGGTCGGGGTGTTCCAGCTGTCCATGGTGGACGAGCGGTTCGCCGACCGGTGGGCGGGCGTGCGCCGGTACGGCATCGAGGGCATGATGCGCGGCATCCGGCAGGCGCAGCGGCACGGCGCCGCCCGTGACCTGGACCCGTGGCTGACCGCGTCCGCGCTCTCCGGGATGATCGAGTACTTCTGCTACATCTGGCTGGCCCGGCAGGGCGACCCGATCGAGGGCGAGTTCGACGAGGAGCGCGCCATCGTCGCGCTCGCCGAGGTCTGGTACCGGACGCTGTACGGCGCTGCCGAGCCCGAGCCGGACGCGGGCGCCGTGCCGCTGTCGGTCACGGCGGGCCGTCCGGGGAGCGCCGCGCACCAGGCCGCCGACCTGTTCTCGCTGGACGGGAAGGTCGCGGTGGTGACCGGCGCGTCCAGCGGGCTCGGCGCGCGGTTCGCGCGGGTGCTCGCCGACGCGGGCGCGACCGTGGTGCTCGCCGCCCGCCGGCTGGAGCGGCTGGAGGAGCTGGCCGCCGGCGACGACCGCCTCGTCCCGGTGCGCTGCGACGTCGGCGACGACGCGTCGCTGCGCGCGCTCGTCGAGACGACGCTGGAGCGCTGCGGGTCGCTGGACGTCCTGGTCAACAACGCCGGGACGAGCGTGGAGGCGCCCGCCGAGGACGAGGACATCGCCGACTTCCGGCGGGTGATCGACACCAACCTGACCTCGGTGTTCGCGCTGACGCAGCTGGCGGCGCGGCCGATGCTGGAGGCCGGGTCGGGCAGCATCGTCAACATCGCCTCGATCTTCGGGCTGGTGGCGTCGTCGCCGGTGAAGCAGGCGAGCTACACCGCGTCCAAGGCGGCGGTCGTGAACCTGACGCGGGAGCTCGGCGTGCAGTGGGCGTCGCGCGGGGTGCGGGTGAACGCGCTGGCGCCGGCGTTCTTCCCCAGCGAGATGACGGGGGAGATGTTCACCAACGAGGGCAGCATGCGGTGGCTGAAGCGGAACACGCCGATGCGCCGCCCGGGGGAGCCGCAGGAGCTGGACGGGGCGCTGCTGCTGCTCGCCAGCCAGGCCGGTTCCTACATCACCGGCCAGACGATCCCCGTCGACGGAGGCTGGACCGCCCGCTGACCCCGCTCGCGCGCTGCTCCCGCTGACCGCGCTCACGCGCTGATCCCGCTCACCCGCCGATCCCGCGCCTCGGGACCGAATCCGGATTCGCTTTCGCAAGGGCAGGCAGGCCGCTCCCGGGCGGCCGCCTGCCCTTCTCGCATGCCCGAAGGGCCGCGTCCGGGCGCCGCCGCACCCTTGACAGAGTCGAATCCGAATCTAAAATCAGCTCAAACGCGACGAACCTGAATCCGGTTTTAACGGAGGCGTCATGGGGCTGCACCACATCGCGATCGCCACCACCCGGCTGCGCGCGACGCACGACTTCTACACCGGCGCGATGGGGTTCGCGCTGGTCAAGATCGTGCGGGCGCGGGCGGCCGAGGGCGGCTGGTCCAAGCACGCCTTCTACGACACCGGCGGCGGGGAGTTCCTCGCCGTCTGGGACCTGCACGTCGACGGCGTCCCCCGCGACTTCGACCCGGCGATCTCGCGCGGCCTCGGCCTGCCCACCTGGGCGAACCACATCGCGTTCCGCGCCGAGGACGAGGCCGACCTGGACGCGAAGCTCGCCCGGATCCTCGACCACGGGCACACCGCGATCGAGGTCGACCACGGCTTCTGCCGCTCGGTCTACGTGCACGACCCCAACAAGATCATGGTCGAGTTCTGCCTGGACGTGCGGCCGTTCACCGAGGAGGAGCGGCGCGCCGCCGAGCGCGAGCTGTTCGACGACGCGGTGGAGCCGGAGCCGGAGATCGAGGGCGTCGTCCACCGTCCGAAGGAGCGCGCCGGGGCCGCGCGGTGACCGCCGGGAAGCCGCGCATCGGGCGGTACGCCAACGCCTACGGCGTCGCGAACTGGCACCGCGAGCCGCCCGCCGGGACCGGGACGGAGTCGCTGCTGCTGCCGACGCCCGACCGGGGGGTGGCGCAGGCGCGGCTGTACGCGCGGGGCGGCGAGGACACCGCGGTGCTGATCATGCATCCGCGCGGCGACTTCTTCCACCACTACCTCGTCCCGGGCCTGGTCGAGGCCGGGTACGCGGTGATGTGCGGGGCGAGCCGCTGGCTGAACAACGACGCGATGCTCGTCCACGAGCGGCTGCTGCTCGACGTCGCGGAGTGCGTGAAGGCGCTGCGCGCCCGCTACGACCGGGTCGTCCTGTGCGGGAACTCCGGCGGCGGGTCGCTGATGACGTTCTACTCCGCGCAGGCCGCCGCCCCCGAGGACGAGCGGCTGACCGACACCGCCGCCGGCGACCCGCTCCGCCTCGGCGACTTCGACCTCCCGCAGGCCGACGCCCTCGTCTACGTCGGCGCGCACGTCGGTGAGGGGCACTTCCTGATGGGCGCCATCGACCCGTCCGTCACCGACGACGCCGACGCGCTGTCGTGCGACCCCGATCTCGACATCTACGACCCGCGCAACGGGTTCGCGCCGCCGCCCAAGGAGACCCGGTACGAGCCGGAGTTCCTCGCGCGGTACCGGCAGGCGCAGCGCGACCGTGTCGCCCGCCTCGACGAGCAGGCCCGCGAGCTGGTCCGCGTCCGACGCGAGGCGAAGGCGCGGTTCGCCGAGACCGGCGCGGCGGCCGACCGGCGCGCGTCGATCGCGACGCGGTTCCTCGTCGTGTACCGCACCGACGCCGATCCCCGGTACGTCGACCTGTCGCTCGACCCGTCCGACCGCGACTACGGGTCGCTGTGGGGCGGCCGCCCCGACCTCATCAACTACGGCGCGGTCGGGTTCGGGCGCGTCGTGTCGCCCGAGGCGTGGCTGTCGACCTGGTCGGGCCTGTCGTCGCGCGCCGACATCGCGCGCACCGGACCGCAAGTCGCGCTGCCCGCGCTCGTCGTCGGCTACCGCGCGGACAACGGCATCTTCCCGTCCGAGACCGACCTGATCGCCTCGTCTCTCGCGGGCCCGGTGACCAGGCACGACGTGGACGGCGACCACTACGGATTCCCGGCCGCCAAGGGACGCGAGCAGGCCGCGGCGGTCGTCGCCGGCTGGCTGCGCACGCACTGAAGGAGCCCCGAAGCATGATGATGACCGGCAAGCAGTACCTCGACTCCCTCGACGACGGCCGGCGGATCTACCTGGACGGGCGCCGCGTGGACGACGTCGCGGCCGAGCCGCTGTTCGGGGCGGCCACGCGGTGGGTCGCGTCCGGCTACGACGCCGCGCACCGTCCCGGCGACGGCGAAGCGGGCCCGTACTACGACGTCCCCGGCTCGCCCGAGGACCTGCGCGAGCAGCTCGAACTGCTGCTCGGCTGGGACATGGTCACGGTGACGACCGCGCAGGGCCTGCTCGCGCTGCTGACCGCCGCCGCCCGGATGCGCGGCACGCACCCGGGATACGCGCAGCGCATCGAGGACTACTTCGCGTTCTGCAAGTCCCGCGACCTGCGCTGTGTCCAGGCGATCACGGACGCCAAGGGGAACCGGAAGCTGCCGCCGTCCAAGCAGGACGACCCGGACCTCTACACCCGCGTCGTCGAGCGCCGCCCGGACGGCATCGTGGTGCGCGGCGCGAAGCTGCACATCTCCGCCGCCGCGATCTGCCACGAGCTGGTCGTGATGCCGACGAAGATGATGAAGCCCGGCGAAGAGGACTGGGCGGTCGCCTGCGCGATCCCGGTCGGCGCGCCCGGCGTGAAGATCGTCAACACGACGTACGCGCCGCGCGCGGAGGACGAGCACTTCCCCTACAGTTCCCGCTTCAACATGCCGGAGGGCTTCGTCGTCCTGGACGACGTGTTCGTCCCGAACGAGCGGGTGTTCCTATGCGGGGAGACCGAGTACTCGGCGACGTTCGCGCACTCGCTCGGCCTGTGGGAGCGGCTCGGCGGCAGCGCCCATCTCGCCGAAGGCGGCGACCTGCTGGTCGGGCTCGCGCAGCTCATCGCGGAGGCGAACGGGCTGGAGAAGGTCCCGCACATCAAGGACAAGATCGCCGAGATGATCATCTACGCGACCCTCACCCGCGCCGGGTTGGAGGCCGCGATCGCCAACGCGAAGCGGACGCCCGAGGGCTGGGTGTATCCGGACGAGCTGTTCACCAACGCCGCCAAGCACTACGGCGCCGCCGAGTTCAACCTGATGGTCCGGCACCTGCACGACATCGCGGGCGGCGCCGTGCTCACCGCGCCGTCGATGAACGACCTGCGCAGCAGCGAGGTCGGCCCGTTCGTGGAGAAGTACATGCGGACGATGGACGGGGTCCCCGCCGAGTACCGGATGCGGCTGTTCCACGCGATCCGCGACATCACCGCCGACGCCTACGGCGGCTGGCAGCTCGTCACCATGATCCAGTCGGGCGGCGGGCTGTACGCGCAGCGCCTCGTCGTCGCCAAGCACTACGACATGGACCGCGCGAAACGCCTCGGCCTCGCCGCCGCCGGCCTGCCCGACGGGGAGGCGGGGTGAGCGAGGACCTCGCCGCGTTCCGGGAGCGCGCCGCCCGCTTCCTGGAGGGACGCCTCGCCCGCCGGGCGCCGCGCGAGCAGGCGGCGTGGGGCGAGGGCGACGACCGGATCTCGCTGTTCGAGGAGATCGACCCGGAGGCGGAGCGGCGCACCCTCGACGCGGCGCGCCGCTGGCAGCGCGATCTGTTCGACGCCGGGTTCGGCTGGATCGACGGCCCCGCCGAGCTGGGCGGGGCCGGGCTGACGGCCGAGCACGAGGCGGCGTTCCGGGCGCTGCTCGCCGGGCTCGAGGCGCCCGACCTGCGGCCGCTGACCGTCGGCCTCGACATCGTCGCCCCGGCCGTCCTCGCCCACGGCGACGACGGGCTGAAGCGGCGGATCCTGCCGGGGCTGCACCGCGGCGAGCTGATGGCGTGCCAGCTGTTCTCCGAGCCGGAGGCCGGGTCGGACCTCGCGGCGGTCCGGACGGCGGCGCGCCGCGACGGCGACGCATGGGTCCTCAGCGGCCACAAGGTGTGGACGTCCGGCGGGCACCTCGCCGACATCGGGCTCGCCCTGGCCCGCACCGACCCCGAGGCGCCCAAGCACGCCGGGCTGACGATGTTCCTGGTCGGCATGCGCGGGCCTGGCGTGCGGGTGGAGCCGATCCGGCAGATGACGGGCGGCGCGTCGTTCAACGAGGTGTTCCTCGACGGCGCCCGCGTCCCCGACCGGGACCGGGTCGGCGCGCCGGGCGAGGGCTGGCGCGTCGCGCTGACCACGCTGCTCGGCGAGCGGTCGTCGCTCGGCGGGGAGGGCGGCGGCCCGCTGCCCGCCGGGTTCGTCCCGCGGCTGCGGCAGCTCGTCGCGGTGCTGCCGGAGGCGGACGACCCGCTGGTCCGCCGGGACGCGGAGCGCGCGCTGATGAGCGTCGACGCGATGCGCCTCACCGCCGAACGCTACGGCGAGCAGGAGCGGCGGGGAGCGGGCGGCGCCCTGAACGGGGTCGAGGGGTCGGTGGCGAAGCTGCTGCTGGTGCGGGCGCTCGCCGACACCGAGCGGCTGCTGACCGGGCTGCTCGGCCGCGGCCTGGTCGCCGACGACGGCTCGTGGGGGCGGTTCTGCTGGTCGGAGTTCGTCCTCGGCATCCCGGCGTTCAGCATCGCGGGCGGCACCGACGATGTGCAGCGCAACATCGTCGCCGAGCGCGGCCTGCGGCTGCCCAAGGAAGGACGCGCGTCATGAGCCTCGTCCGGACGCCCGAGCAGAACGAGCTCCAGCGGGTCGTGCGCGACTTCCTCGCCGCGCACGCGCCGGAGGAGCACGCGCGCAAGTGGATGGAGACCGAGACCGGGCACGACCCGCACCTGTGGTCGCTGATGGCCGGGCAGCTCGGCCTCCAGGCCCTCGCGATCCCCGAGGAGTACGGCGGCGCCGGCTTCGGGCACGCGGAGCTGGCCGTCGCGATGGAGGAGCTGGGACGCGCCGTGACCTGCGGCCCGTTCATGTCCAGCGCGGTGCTCGCGGCGCAGGCCGTCCTGCGCTGCGGCACCGAGCAGGCGAGGAAGGACCTGCTGCCGGGCATCGCCGACGGCACGACGATCGCGACGCTCGCGCTCGACGGCCCGTTCGACGCGGCGGAGAGCGGCGGCGGCTGGACCGTCACCGGTACCGCCGAGTTCGTGACGGACGGCGCGCTCGCAGACGTCGTCCTGGTCACCGGGACCGGCGACCGGCTGTTCGCCGTCACCGGGGGCGAGCGCACGCCCGTCGAGACGATGGACCGGACCCGCAAGATGGCGCGCGTCCGCTGCGACGCCACACCCGCCACACTGGCCGGACGCACCGGACCGGCGCTCGCCCGCGCCCTCGACGCGGCGGCGATCCTGCTGGCCGCCGAGCAGCTCGGCGTCGCGCAGTGCGCCCTCGACATGGCCGTCTCCTACGCCCGCGATCGCGTCCAGTTCGGCCGCCCGATCGGCTCGTTCCAGGCGCTCAAGCACCGGTGCGCGGAGACGCTCGTCGAGGTCGAGGCGGCCAGGTCCTGCGTCGCCGCCGCCGTCCGCGCCCTGGACGAGGACGCCCCGCCCGCCGAGACCGCCTCGATGGCGGCGCTGGCGCGCACCTGGGCGAGCGAGGCCGCCGCGCGCGCCACCGCCGAGAACATCCGCGTCCACGGCGGGATCGGGTTCACGTTCGAGCACCCCGCGCACCTGTACTACCGCCGGGCCAAGGCGGACCATGTGCTTCTCGGCACCCCCGACCGCGCCCGAGCCTAGGGAGGGCACCGTGCCCAGCATCGACGACCGCGTGCGGGAGTTCGCGCGGACGCAACCGGACCGGGTCGCCGTCATCGGCACCGCCACCTCGATCACCTGGGGCGAGCTGGACGCCGCCGCCGACCGCGCCGCCGCGTTCCTCGCGGGGCGCGGCGTCGGGCCCGGCGACCGCGTCGGCTGGCTCGGCCGCAACGACGTCGCCTACCCGGTCCTGCTGCTCGGCGCGTGGCGGCGCCGCGCGGTCCTCGCCGGGCTGAACTGGCGGCTGGACCCGTCCGAGCTGCGGCCCGTGCTGGACTCCGTCGAGCCCGCCCTGCTCGTCGCCGACGCGAGGAGCGCCGGCCTCGCCGAGCCGGACCACGTCGTCCCGGACGGCGGACTTCCCTGGTCGGACGGGCCCCTCGACCCGGACGCGATCCTCGCCCCCGAGCCCGGCGACGCGGCGCTGCTGTTCTTCACGTCCGGGTCGACCGGCGCCCCGAAGGGCGTGCTCCTCGACCGCGGGCCGAACGACGCCTGCTACACGATGCCGATGCCGTTCGCGATGGCGCCGTCGTCGACGGCGCTGATCGTCCCGCCGGTGTTCCACGTCGCCGGGTCGTGCTGGGTGCAGATGGCGCTGGCGTCCGGCACGACCCAGCTGTTCCTGGCGGACGCGGCGCCCGCGTCGATCGTCCGGGCGCTGCGCTACCACCGCGTCACGCACGCCCTGATGGTGCCGACGCTGATCAAGACCGTGCTGGACGAGTTGTCCCGCACCGGCGCCGCCCTCCCGGACCTGCGGCACATCGCCTACGGCAGCATGCCGATCCCGCGCCCGCTGCTGGAGGCGGCGGTGAAGGTGCTCGCGGGCGTCGGGTTCACGCAGGCGTACGGGCTGACGGAGGCGGGCGGGCTCTGCGCGCACCTGGAGCCGTCCGACCACGTCCTCGACGACCCGGACGGCCGGCTCGGCGCCACCGGACGGCCCATCCCCGGCGTCCGGTTCACGGTGGTCCGTCCCGGCACGGACGAGGAGTGCGCGCCGGGCGAGCAGGGCGAGGTCATGATCGCGTCCGACTTCATGATGCGCGGCTACTGGCGCGACGCGGCCCGCACCGGCGAGGTCCTCGACGCGGCGGGCCGGCTGCGCAGCGGCGACCTCGGGCACCTCGACGCGGACGGCTACCTGCACATCGCGGGCCGCGCCGACGACATGATCATCACCGGCGGGGAGAACGTGCACCCGGCCGAGACCGAGCGGACGATCATGGCATTGCCCGGCGTGGTGGAGACCGCCGTGTTCGGCGTGCCGGACGAGCGCTGGGGGCAGCGGGTCTGCGCCGCCGTCGTCACCGACGCGGGCCTCACCCCGGCCGAGGTGATCGGGTTCTGCCGGTCCCGGATGGCGCACTACAAGTGCCCGTCCGAAGTGATCGTCGTGCCCTCGCTTCCGCGGACCCCGACTGGGAAGATCTCCAGGAGCCGCCTGCGCGGCCTCGCCGCCCCCTGACCCCCGACCACCCCCGGAGGTTCGCCCATGGCGAAGATCATCGAGCATGGCACCTGGCGGCTGACGCCAGCGGACGAGGGGCTGCACGAGCCCGGGCCCGAGGTGCTGTGGAACGAGTCCTACTACTTCGACTTCGCCGCCCCGGACGGGTCCGTCGCCGGATACGTGCGGCTCGGCCTGTACCCGAACTGGGACCGCGCCTGGTACTGGGCGTGCGTCACCGGGAAGGACCGCCCGCTCGTCCTGATCGCCGACAACGACGCGCCGCTGCCCAAGCCGGGCACGACCGACGTGCACACCGGCACCTACGACGCGACGCAGACCATCCGCGAGCCGTTCGGGCCGGTGAAGATCGGGCTGGACGGCGAGGCCGCGATCCTGCCAGACCCGACGGCGGCGTACGGCGACACGTCCGGCGCCGAGACGACGCGCCTCACGTTCGACCTGCGATGGGACACCGTCAGCGGCGTCTACCCCTACAAGGACATCCCGCGCTACGAGATCCCGTGCACGGTGTCCGGCACCGTCACGGTCGGGGACGAGACCATCGCCGTCGACGCGCCCGGCGAGCGCGACCACAGCTGGGGCGAGCGCGACTGGTGGAAGACGTCGTGGCTCTGGTCGTCCGGGCGGCTCGGCGACGGCACGTTCTTCCACTGCATGCAGGCCAACATCGGGTTCGCGATCCCGTGGCCGTCGTTCGCGGTGCCGCCGGGCGGCGAGATCGAGCACCGCGACGGCTTCTCCGCCGAGACCCGCTTCGGCGACGACGACCTGCCCGCGTCGTCGCACCTGCGGGTGCCGGGCGTCCCGATGACCGCGACGCCGCTGGCGTTCGCGCCCGTCGCCGTCGTCTCGCCGGACGGCCGCACCGCGCACTTCCCGCGCGCGCTCTGCCGCTTCGACGCCGAGGACGGGCGCACCGGCCACGGCTGGACGGAATGGCACCAGCCGCCCGGCTGGCAGGACCACGGCTGGTCGTACCTCGCCGAAGGCGACGCGGAGTGACCGGGCCGGTCGCGGGCGGCGCCGACCTGACCGCGTCGTGGCTGACCGAGGCGCTCGCGCGCGACCTGGACGGCGCGGCGGTCACCGCCGTCGGCGCGGAGCCGGTCGGCACCGGCCAGGTCTCCGACAGCCTGCGCCTGCGCCTCACCTACGACGGCCCCGTCGGGCTGCCCGCCACGATGATCGCGAAGGTTCCGGCGGCGGACGAGGCGAGCCGCGCCGCGGCCCGCGCGATCCGCACCTACGAGGTGGAGGCGAGCTTCTACGCGGGCATCGCGGGCGGCCTCGACGCCAGCGTGCCCGCCTGCTACTTCTCCGCCTACGAGGCCGAGAAGGACGACTACGTCGTCCTGCTGCAGGACCTCGCCCCCGCGCAGGCGGGCGACCAGCTCGCGGGCGTCTCGCCGGACGAGGCCGCCGCGGCGGTCGACGAGATGGCCGCGCTGCACGCCGCCGGGTGGAACGATCCGGACCTTGCCGCGCTGCCCTGGCTGAACCGGCACAGCGCGGAGGCCGCCGAGTTCACCACCGCGATGGTGACCGGCCTGTACGAGGGCTTCAAGGAGCGGTACGCGGACCGGCTGGAACCCGAGGTCATCGGCCTGATCGAGGACTTCCTGCCCGCGATGGGCGGCTACCTCGCCGCGCGGGACGGCGCGTCCACCCTCATGCACGGCGACTTCCGCGCCGACAACCTGCTGTTCGGCGGGCCGCGCCCGGTCGTCCTGGACTGGCAGACCTGCGCGTACGGGCCGGGCGCCGCCGACCTCGCGTACTTCCTCGGCTCCAGCCTGCCCGTCGAGGCGCGGCGCGAGCACGAGCGCGCGCTCGTCCGCCGCTACCACGACGCCCTCACCGGACGCGGCGTGGACCTGGCATGGGACGACTGCTGGGACGGCTACCGCCGGCACGCGTTCCAGGGCATCGTGATGGCGATCGGCGCGTCGATGCTGGTCGAGCGCACCGACCGGGGCGACGAGATGTTCTGCACGATGACCACGCGGCACGCGCACCACGCGCTCGACCTCGACGCCGCGTCGCTGCTGCCCTGACGGCCCGCCGTGGCGCCCCGCGTCCGGGGGCGCCACGGCAGGCCCGGGTCAAACGCGTTCGGCGCCCGGGAAGTGGGAGGCGAGCAGGTCGGGGGACTCGGGACGCCCGTCGAGCACCCGGTTCGTCCGGTTGGTGACGCTCCAGCCGGCGGGCGTGCGGTGCAGCGTCCAGTGGTTGGCGGTGGCGCGGCGCAGCGTGAACCCGCCCTCCCGCTTCACGATCATCAGCGTGTAGCCGACGGCGGTCGCCTCGTCGCCGGAGACGGTGACGTGCGGCGGGCCGACGAAGTGCGCGCAGCCGCCCGCGATCCACCGCTGGTGGTCGGCGGACCGGACCATCGCGTCGATCGCGGGACGGCCGTCCATCATCAGCTCGTCCACGTCGTACACGCCGTCCTCGTCCCACAGGGCGGCGACGGCCCCGGCGCAGCCGCTGTCGACCAGCGGCCCGTAGGACAGGATCAGCCGGGTGATCTCCCGCTCGTCCTCCAGGGCGCGGAGGCGGTCCTCGAGGGCGGCGAGCCGGGTCTCGACGTCGGTCACAGCGTGTCTCCAAAGGTCAGGCCGTAGGCGCCAGCGAGGTCGCGGAGCGCGGCGAGCTGCTCGCAGTAATGCGTGGCCGACTCCGCCGTGATGCGGACGCCGGCGATCGTCGCGCCCGCCTCCCGCAGCCGGACGAGCGCCTTGCCCGCGCCCTCGGCGTCGCCGATCGGGTCGAGGGGGCGGGACGGGCCGAGCACCACGTCGAAGCCCTCCGGGACGTCGGCCTCGGCGAGCATCCCGGCGAGCTGCGCGAGGGGCAGCCCGAACGGCACCCACCCGTCGGCGGCGAGCGCGCGGCGCAGGGAGCGGGCCGTCCGGCCGCCGATCCAGAACGGGACGTGCTCCTGGACGGCGTGCGGTTCGACGACCATGCCGGAGAAGTCGTAGTGCTCGCCGTGGTACTCCGGCACCCGCTTCGCCAGGGACGCCCGCAGAGCGGCGATGGCGTCGTCCGCGCGCGCGCCGCGCCCGGTGAACGGGGCGCCGAGCAGGTCGAACTCCTCCTCCAGGCTGCCGACGCCGAGGCCGAGCGTGAGCCGGCCGCCGCTGATCCGGTCGAGCGTCCCGTACCGCTTGGCGATCGCGAGCGGGTGGTGGTAGCCGAGCACGAGCACCTGCGTGGCGAGCCGGATCCGGGCGGTGCGGGCGGCGAGGTAGCCGAACGTGGCGAGCGGGTCCCAGTACACGCCGCCGCGCTGCTCGGCCGCCTCGACCGGCACCGCGACGTGCTCGCTGCAGGTCAGGTGGTGGTAGCCGAGCCGGTCGGCGGTCTCGGCGATCCGCCCGATCTCCTCGATGCCGGCGTCCCGCTCCCAGCCGGCGTGCCCGGGCGGCGGCTGGGCCACCACCGGCGTGACGATGCCGACATGCATCGCGTCCCCTCTCGACAGAAAAACGTTCTACTCGTGGCCCCGCCGTCGTCCGAGCTCCGGGCCGATCCCCGCTGCTCCTGCGTGACCTGGCCTGACGCTACCCCTTCCGGTCCGCGCCAGGACTTGCTAGATTCCACTCAACAAGAATTCATTTCAGTCGTGTTCCCGGGAGGTGCGATGACCGAGACCATGGCCGCGCCCGTGCGGCGCGATGCGCCGCCGTCGATGATCGAGCGGATGACGCTGATCCTCGACGCCTTCAACGGGCCGTCGGCCCGGCTCACGCTGGAGGACGTGGCCCGCCGCACCGGGCTGCCGCGCTCCACCGCGCACCGGATCCTCGACCAGCTCGTCCGGCAGCGGTGGCTCGCCCACCACTCCTTCGGCTACGGCCTCGGCCAGCGCGCGCTCGGCCTCGGCGGCCAGGACGGCGGGCACGGCAAGATCCGCGAGGCCGCCGCGCCGTACCTGCACGAGCTGCAGGTCACCACCGGGCTCGTCGCGCACCTCGCGGTGCTGGACGGCGCCGAGGTCTTCTACCTGGACAAGCTCGGCGGGCGGCTCGCCGCCTCCGTGCCGTCCCGGGTCGGCGGCCGCGCCCCCGCGCACTCCACCGCGCTCGGCAAGGCGATGCTCGCCTGGCTGGAGCCCGAGCAGGTCGACGCGCTGCTCGGCACCGGCATCACCCGGCTGACCAGCCGCACCATCGGCGAGCTCGGCACCCTGCACCAGGAGCTGCACCGCGTCCGGCAGCGCCGCGGCCTGGCGTTCGAGCGCGGCGAGTCGTTCCCCGGCATCGCCTGCGTGGCCGCCGCGATCCGCGGCGCCGAGGGCCCGGTCGCCGGGATCTCCCTGGTCGGCGACATCCACACGCCGCTGGAGAACGTCGCGCCGCTCGTCGTCACCGCCGCCCGCGAGACCGCGCAGGTGCTGTTCCCCGGCTCCGCGGCGGCCGGACGCGGCGGCCGGACCCGCCGCACGCACGCCGACCGCCCCGTCCCGGAGCACACCTGGTCCGCCGCCACCATGAACCGGCTGCTCGCCGTCGACGGCCGCGGCGACTGGATGTGACCCGCGGATCCGGGTGACCCGAGAATCCGGATGAACCCGAGAATCCGGGTGAACTCAGCCCCAGCCCCAGCGGTCGCCCTCGCCCCACGGGTCCGGGGCGAACGGCACCTCCGGCGGGTGCACGCCGAACCGGCTGCGGAAGAACAGCATCGGGCGCCGCCACACCCCGCCCGGCGCCTCGTGCACCCGGACCGACAGGACCCGGCCGATCACCACGTCGTGGTCGCCGGCCTCGTGCACGTCGTGGACGGCCGCGTGCACGTTCAGCAGCACGTCGCGGAGCTGGGGGGTGCCGTGCGGGGACAGGTCCCAGTCGAGCCCCTCGTACTTCAGGCCGCGGCTCGACCCGAAGCGGGCGCACAGGTCGGCCTGCTCCTCGCCGAGGACGTTCACGCAGAACCGCCCGGCGGAGCGGATCCGCGGCCACGACCGGCCGCGCCGGTCCGCGCAGAACAGGATCAGCGGCGGTTCGAGCGACACCGACGCGAACGACTGGCAGGCGAACCCGACGGGCTCGTCGCCGTCGAGCGCGGTCACCACGGTGACGCCGGTGGCGAACTCCGCCATCGCCCGCCGGAACTCCAGGGGGTCGGGGGAGTCCGCGGGCCCCGCGGGCCCGCCGGTCTCTGCGGTGAGCGCTGGCTCTGCTGGCATGAGGTCACCTCGCGGCTGTCGGGCGCTGTCGCCGGTCTCGATGCACCGGAAGGTAGGCACGCGCGGCGCCGCGCGCGCCCCCGGATCCCAATGAGTGGAAGCCCGCGCCGCTCACGCCGTCAAGCGGGGCTTCGCGGCGCCCCTCCGGCGAACGTCCCGCTGATCGGGAATGCACTGGACGGTCCCGACCAAACGCCCGTTAGGTTTCCGGCAAGCCACCCAGAAGGACTGAGAACATGCCCACGGAGCTGACCTACGAGTCGACCTTGCGCGAACTCGCCACGGACCAGGGCGTCCTGCGCTATCACGAGGCCGGCGACGGGCCGCCGCTGCTGATGCTGCACGGCTCGGGCCCCGGTGTGACGGGCTGGCGCAACTTCCGCGGGAACCTCGCGCGGTTCGCCGAGCACTTCCGCTGCCTGGTGCTGGAGTTCCCCGGCTTCGGCGTGAGCGACCCGACCGACGAGCACCCGATGGCCGCCGCGTCCGGCGCCGCGATCCGCTTTCTGGACGGCCTCGGCCTGGAGCAGGTCGACGTGATCGGCAACTCGATGGGCGGCATCGTCGGCACCCAGATGGCCCTCGCGCACCCCGACCGGGTGCGGCGGCTGGTCACCATCGGCGGGATCGGCCGCAACATCTTCAGTCCCGGCCCCGGCGAGGGCATCAAGCTGCTGATGGAGTTCACCGACAACCCGACCCGCGAGGGCCTCGTCCGGTGGCTGCACTCGATGGTCTTCAACCCGAAGATCGTCACCGAGGAGCTGATCGAGGAGCGCTGGCAGCAGGCCACCGACCCCGACACCCTCGCCTCCGCGCGCCGCATGTATTCCACGGCCGCGATGACCGCGAACTTCAAGATGCAGGCGCGCTCGCCCGAGCCGCCCTACTGGGCGATGCTCCACCGGCTGAAGGCCGAGACCCTCATCACCTGGGGGCGCGACGACCGGGTCAGCCCCGTCGACATGATGCTCGTCCCGATGCGGACGATCCCGAACGTGCAGGTCAACATCTTCCCGAACTGCGGGCACTGGGTGATGATCGAGCAGAAGGCCGCCTGGGAGAGCGCGGTGCTGGCCTTCCTGACCCGTAAGGACGAGTCGTGAGCGGCGGCGAGCGGAAGAGCGCGGGCGAGGAGGCCGCCTGGGACGGCGAGTACGACCTCGTCATCGTCGGCAGCGGAGGCGGCGGCATGGCCGCCGCGCTCACCGCGCACGACGCCGGGCTCAAGCCGCTGATCATCGAGAAGGGCAAGAAGTTCGGCGGGTCCACCGCGCTGTCCGGCGGCGGCATCTGGATCCCGAACAACCCGACGCTGAAGGCGCGCGGCCACGACGACAGCCGCGAGTCGATCCGCCGCTACCTCGACCTGCTCACCGAGGGCAAGGTCCCCGCGGCGCGGCTGGACGCCTACGTCGACAACGGCCCCGCCGCGATGGAGCTCATCTGCCGCAGCAAGTGGATGAAGTTCTTCTGGACGAAGGGCTACGCCGACTACCACCCCGAGCTGGAGGGCGGGCGGCCGCTCGGCCGGTCCATCGAGGCCAAGCCGTTCGACACCCGCAAGCTCGGCGAGGACGAGCAGTACCAGCGGCCGAACAACATGAAGGGCCCGCTCGGGCTCTGGGTGACCGCGAAGGACTACCACGACCTCGCGATGGCCAAGCGGACGTGGGCCGGCCGGCGCGCGTCGCTGGTCGCGGCGTGGCGCGTGTCGTCCAACATGGTCCGGCGCCGGCACATGGCGACCGGCGGGCGCGCGCTCGTCGCGCGGATGCGGATGGCGCTGAAGGACGCCGGCATCCCGTTGTGGCTGAAGACCGCGATGACCGAGCTGGTCACCGACGGCGACGGCCGCGTGATCGGGGTGGTCGCGCAGACCCGCGACGGCAGGACGCTGCGGATCCGCGGTACGAAGGGCGTGCTCCTGGCGACCGGCGGGTTCGACCACAACCAGGAGATGCGGGACAAGTACCTGCCCAAGGGCGGCCAGGAGGACTTCGCCATGGGCGCCCGCGAGAACACCGGCGACGGCATCCGGCTCGGTGAGGGCCTCGGCGCCGCGATCGACCTGATGGACGACGCGTGGTGGATGCCGGCCGTCCGGCACCCGCTCGGCGCGGTGATCCCGCTGGTGTCCGAGCGCGCCATCCCGCGGCAGGTCATCGTGAACGCGGAGGGCCGGCGGTTCACCAACGAGGCCGCCCCGTACGTCAACTTCGTCCACGACCAGCTGGAGGGCGGGCACGTCCCCGCCTTCTTCGTGATGGACGCCAAGGCCCGCGCCCGCTACCCGTTCGCGCAGATCCTGCCGGGCGCGCCGATCCCGAAGGCGTTCTACGACAAGGGCATCGCGTTCAAGGCGGACTCGCTGAAGGAGCTGGCGGAGAAGATCGGCGTCCCGGCGGACGCGCTGGAGGAGACCGTCCGCACGTTCAACGGGTACGCCCGCGACGGCAAGGACCCCGACTTCGGCCGCGGCGACTCCGCCTACGACCACTACTACGGCGACCCGAACCTGAAGAACCCGAACCTCGACCCGCTGGAGACCGCGCCGTACTACGCGTTCCGGCTGGAGGTCGGCGACCTCGGCACCAAGGGCGGCCTCGTCTCCGACGAGCACGCCCGCGTGCTGCGCGAGGACGGCTCGGTGATCGACGGGCTCTACGTGACGGGGAACTCGTCGTCGTCGGTGATGGGCAACGAGTACGCCGGCCCGGGCGCGACCATCGGCCCGTCCATCGTGTTCGGCTACATCGCGGCCCGGCACGCCGCCGGTCTCGGCACGGCGGGCGGGGACACGGTGGGCGGGGACAAGGCTTCGGGACGGGCATGACCGCATCGCTCAAGGCGCGCGTCGTCGAGGTCGTCCGGGAGACGCCCGACGCGAACTCGCTCGTCCTGGAACCCGCGGAGGGCGAGGAGGGCCGGTTCCACTACCGGCCCGGCCAGTTCCTCACGGTCCGGGTGCCCGCCGGGGACGGCTGGGTCGCGCGCTCGTACTCGCTGTGCAGCTCGCCGGTCTGCGACGAGCGGCTCAAGGTGACCGTGAAGCGGGTCGCCGAGGGGATCGGGTCCAACTGGATCTGCGACAACGTCGCCGCGGGCGACGTGCTGGAGGTGCTGCGGCCCGCCGGCGCGTTCACCCCGCACTCGCTGGACGAGGACCTGCTGCTCGTCGCGGGCGGCAGCGGCATCACCCCGGTGATGTCGATCCTGAAGTCGGTCCTCGCGGGCGGCACCGGCACCGTCACGCTGCTGTACGCCAACCGGGACGAACGCTCGGTGATCTTCGCCGGTGAGTTGCGCGAGCTCACCGAGAAGCATGGCGAGCGGCTCACGGTCGTGCACTGGCTGGAGTCGGTGCAGGGCCTGCCGACGCCCGCCGCGTTCCACTCGCTCGCCCGGCACTTCACCGGCCGGGAGGCGTTCGTGTGCGGCCCCGGCGTGTTCATGGACATGGCGGAGGCGGCGCTGACCGGCCTCGGCATGCGGGTGAACGTCGAACGCTTCTTCTCGCTGACCGGCGACCCGTTCGAGGAGCCGGACGAGGCCGAGCCGGCCGAGGCCGGCGACGCGGACGCCGCCGAGGTCGAGGTGGAGATCGACGGCGAGACCCGGACGGTGCCGTGGCCGCGCTCGCAGCTGCTGCTCGACGCGCTGCTGCGCGCGGGCGTCGACGCCCCGTTCTCGTGCCGGGAGGGCAACTGCTCCGCCTGCGCCTGCGTGGCCCTGGAAGGCGAGGTCGCGCTCGACGCCAACTCGGTCCTCGACGAGCAGGATCTCGCCGACGGCCTCATCCTCGCCTGCCAGGCGAGGCCGGTCAGCGACCGGCTCAGGATCAGCTACGACGGCTGACGGACACATCGGAGGACTTGATGACCAATCCCGTGCTCGACGCGATGATGGAGCGGGCGGAGGAGATCCGCGCGCTCGGCCCGTCCAACGAGTCGCTCGGCCGGCTGGACGACCAGGCCGCCAAGGCGCTGCGCGACTCCGGTGCGATCCGCCAGCTGCAGCCCCGCGCGCACGGCGGGCTCGAGGCGCACCCGCGCGAGTTCGCCGAGACGGTGATGGGGATCGCCTCCCTCGACGGCTCGACCGGCTGGGTCGCCGGGATCGTCGGCGTCCACCCGTGGGAGATGGCCTACGCCGACCCGAAGGTCCGCGAGGAGATCTGGGGCCAGGACCCCGACACGTGGATCGCGTCCCCGTACGCGCCGATGGGCATCGCCCGGCCGGTCGACGGCGGGTACGTCTTCAACGGCCGCTGGCAGTTCTCCTCCGGCACCGACCACTGCGACTGGATCTTCCTCGGCGGGATGCTCGGCGACGAGGACGGGAAGATGGCGCAGCCGCCGCGGTCGCTGCACCTGATCCTGCCGCGCTCGGACTACGAGATCGTCGCCGACTCCTGGGACGTCGCGGGCCTCAAGGGCACCGGCAGCAAGGACATCATCGTCAAGGACGCGTTCGTCCCGTCGTACCGGACGCTCTGGTACGACAAGGTCGTGGACGGGTCGGCGCCGCGCGAGGCGGGGCTGACCAACCCGGCCTACCTGATGCCGTTCTCGTGCGTGTTCCCGCTCGGCATCACCGCCGCCGTGATCGGCATCGCCGAGGGCGCGCTGCACCACCACCTCGCCTACCAGCGCAACCGCGTCCAGATCACCGGCACGAAGATCAAGGACGACCCGTACGTGCTGTACGCGATCAGCGAGGCGGCCGAGGAGATCAAGGCGTCCCGGACCGCGCTGCTGGACAACTGCTCGCGGATGTACGACCGGGTCGCGGCCGGCGAGGAGATCAGCTTCGCCGACCGGGCGGCGGGCCGCCGCACCCAGGTCCGCGCCGCGTGGCGCGCCGTGCACGCGATGAACGAGATCGTCGTGCGGTCGGGCGGCAACGCGATGCGCACCGACAACCCGATCCAGCGGTTCTGGCGGGACGCGCACGTCGGGCTCGCGCACGCCATCCACGTCCCCGGCTCGGTCTACCACGTCTCCGCGCTCACCGACCTCGACATCGAGCCCCCGCAGGGCCCGATGCGCTCGATGATCTGAGCCGTCCGGCGGTTCTCGCGGCGTGCCGCCCCGCCGCCGTCCCGAGGGGGCGGCGCGCCGCGCTCCTCAGCCGAGGAGGCCGCGCTCGGCGACGAGCTTCGGCGTCCAGATCACCCGGCCGAGGAGGGCGTCGGCGTCCGGCGCGGTGACGAGCCAGACGACGGCGGCGCCGGGCGCCTCCTCCGGCGTCGCCTCGAACCCCTCGTCCTGCAGCGTGGTGAGGCCGCCGCGCGCCGCGCCCGCGTCGGTGATCACGAAGCCGGGGTCGAGGTTGAACGCGCGGATCCCGCGGCCCTGGTACTCGGCGTTGACCGCGCCCGCGAGCCGGCCGAACGCCGCCTTGGACGCCGCGTACGCCACGCCCCAGCCGCCCTCGCCGGGCGGCCCCGGCGGGTCGCTGGTCGCCGACCCCGAGCACAGGTTCACGATCGTCCCGGCGCCGCGCTCCAGCATCGCCGGCAGCACCGCCTGGATCAGCGCGATCTGGTTGAGGTAGTTGCCCGTCATGACCTGCTCGGCGACGTCGACGTCCAGGTCGAGGAACCGCTCATGGGTGCCCGCGAGGTGCGCCACCGCGTTGTTGACCAGGACGTCCACGCGGCCCCACGCGTCCAGGACCGTCGCCGCGGCGGCCGTCACGCTCGCCCGGTCGAGCAGGTCCATCCGGACGGGCAGCGCCCGCACGCCGAGCGCCTCGATCTCCGCACGCGTCCGCGCCAGGCTGCCCGGCACGGGGATCGCGTCCGCGTGCCCGTAGCGGGGCGGGATCGTGCCCTGCCCCTCCTCGACGGTCCGCGCCGTGAACGCGACGTCGTACCCGGCGCCCGCGAGCGCCAGTGCCGTCCGCCGCCCGATCCCGCGGCTGGCCCCCGTGACGAGCGCGACCTTCGCCATCCGACCTCCTTGGTGAGTCACGGCGAAAGACTCTCACTGAGCGGGAAGGTCTCCGCAGCGCCCCGGCGGATTTGGCAGGTTGACGGAGGCGGCCGCCGCGTCGGCCGCGCCGCCGTACGGGCCGCGACACCGAAGGGACCGAGGACAGTGACGCACATCCGAGGGCTGGGCTATCTGAAGGTCCAGACCCAGCACATCGACCGCTGGCGCGAGTTCGCCCTCGACGGGCTCGGGTTCGCCGAGGGCGGCGGCCCCGACCCGGACGGCCTGTACCTGCGTATGGACGAGCGCCGGTCCCGCCTGCAGCTGGTGCCCGGCGACTCCGACAAGGTGCTCGCCGTCGGCTGGGAGGTCCGCGACCAGTACGCGCTCGCCGCCGTCCGCGAGGCCGTCGAGAAGTCCGGCACCGCCGTGACGACGCTGACCGCGAAGGAGTCCGCCGAGCGCGACGCCGAGGAGGTCATCGCGTTCACCGACCCCGGCGGCACGCCCGTCGAGGTGTTCTTCGGCCCCGTCCTGGACCACAGCCCGCTGCGCACCGGGTTCGCGCAGAAGTTCGTCACCGGCGCGATGGGCATGGGCCACGTGGTGCTGCCCACCCCGAACTTCGCCGAGACCGTCACGTTCTACAACGAGGTCCTCGGCTTCCTGCCGCGCGGCGCGATGAAGGTCGGCGGCGGCCCCGTGCGGATCCGCTTCATGGGCGTCAACCAGCGGCACCACAGCGCCGCGATCTGCCCGGCCCCGCACGACGGCGCGCCCGGCCTCGTCCACCTGATGGTGGAGGTCGACACCCTCGACGCGGTCGGCATCGCGCTCGACGCGGTGAAGGAGCGCGGCTTCTCGATCTCCTCGACGCTCGGCCGGCACACCAACGACAAGATGGTGTCGTTCTACGTGCGCGCCCCCGGCGGCTGGGACATCGAGTACGGCTGCGAGGGCATGCTCGTCGACGAGGCGTACTACACCGCCGAAGAGATCACCAAGGACAGCTACTGGGGCCACGACTGGTCGGGGTCCGAGCCGCTGGCCGCCTTCGTCCCGCCCGGGAAGTGAGCCGGTGAGCCCTCGTTCCTCGGTCGAGCCCGTCCCGCTCGCGGAGATCGGCGCGTTCGACCACGAGTGCGACGTGCTCGTCGCCGGGTTCGGCTGCGCGGGCGCGGCGGCGGCCTTCGAGGCGGCGCGCGCCGGCGCGGACGTGCTGGTGCTGGAGCGGGCGAGCGGGCCCGGCGGGTCGTCGGCGCAGTCCGGCGGCGAGCTGTACCTCGGCGGCGGCACCGAGGTGCAGAAGGCCTGCGGTTTCGACGACGACCCCGACAACATGTACGCCTACCTGGTGAAGGCGCTCGGCCCGAACGCCGACACCGCGAAGATCCGGCTGTACTGCGACGGGAGCGTCGAGCACTTCGAGTGGTTCCGCGAGTGCGGCGTCACGTTCAACCCCAGCTTCTACGACCAGCCGACGTGGATGCCCATGTCGGAGGACGGGCTGATGTGGCTGGGCGAGAACTCCTGGCCGTACAACACGGTCGCGCGTCCCGTCCCGCGCGGGCACCGTCCGGCGGCGAGCGGGTTCGGCGGGGCCGTGCTGATGGAGAAGCTGTCGGCGGCGGCGACCGAGGCGGGCGCCGTCACGAACGTCGACACCGTCGCGTCCAACCTCGTCCTGGACGGGGACGGACGCGTCGCCGGGCTCGTCGCCCGCAAGTACGGCGAGCGGGTCACCTACCGGGCGCGGCGCGCGGTGGTGCTGACGACCGGCGGGTTCGTCGACAACGAGGAGATGCTCGCCGACCACGCGCCGGTGCTGCTCGGGCACGGCAAGGTCAGCGACGGCCTCGACGACGGCTCCGGGATCCGGATGGCGGCGGCGATCGGCGCCGCGACCCGGCGGATGGGCGTGGTCGAGATCGCGCTGACGGCGCTGCCCGCGATGGTCTGCCGCGGCATGCTCGTGGACGGCCTCGGCCGCCGGTTCCTCAACGAGGACGTCTACCCGGGGCACTGGAGCGTCCACGCGGTCCGCGACCAGCCTGGCCCCTACTGGACGATCATCGACGAGGAGGGGTACGAGTCCGTCCCCGAGGCGGACCGGTGGGGCGTGCTGCCGAAGCACGCCGCCGAGACCCTCGCCGAGCTGGAGGAGTCGCTCGGCATGCCGCCCGGTGCGCTGGAGGCGACGGTCGAGACGTACAACCGGCACGCCGCGAACGGCGAGGACCCCTACTTCCACAAGGACCCGAAGTGGCTGCGGCCGCTGAAGCCGCCGTTCGCGGCGATCGACCCGGGCGCGGGCTTCTTCGGCGGCACCGGCGGGCCGGCGAGCGGCGCGTCCGGTTTCACGCTCGGCGGGCTGCACACCACGGTCGACGGCGAGGTCCTGAACAACTCGGGCGAGCCGGTGCCGGGCCTGTACGCGGCGGGCCGCGCCGCGTCCGGCATGCACGGCGAGGGGTACGTCAGCGGGACGTCCCTCGGCGACGGCACGTTCTTCGGCCGCCGCGCCGGACGCGCCGCCGCATCGACGAACGAGGAGAATGCATGAAGTACGCCGTCCTGCTGCCGGTCGCGGCGGGCGTGACCGCCGATCCCGCGTGGATCGGGGAGTACGTCCGGCACGCCGAGGACTGCGGTTACGAGTCCGTCGGCGCGGTCGAGCACGCGGTGGTGGCGAGCGGCTACTCCTCCGTCTACCCCTACGACAGCTCGGGGAAGATGGAGCTGGCGGACGACCTGGACATCCCCGATCCGCTGGACCTGCTGGCGTTCCTCGCCGGCCGGACCAGCCGGATCGGGCTGGCCACGGGCGTGCTCGTCCTGCCGAACCACCATCCGGTGGTGCTGGCCAAGCGGCTCGCGACGGTCGACGCGCTGTCCGGCGGGCGGCTGCGGCTGGTCGTCGGCATGGGCTGGATGCGCGAGGAGATCGAGGCGTGCGGCGCCGACTTCGACTCGCGCGGCCGGCGCGGCGACGAGCAGCTCCAGGTGCTGCGGAAGCTGTGGGCGGAGACGGGGCCGGAGGGCGCGTCGCACGACGGCGAGTTCTTCCGGTTCAAGGGCGCGATGAGCTACCCGAAGCCGGTGCAGGACGGCGGCGTGCCGATCCACGTCGGCGGCCACACGAAGGCGGCGGCGCGGCGCGCCGGCCGGTACGGCGACGGCCTCCAGCCGCTCGGCGTCGCGGGCGACGAGCTGCGCGGCCTGGTCGCGCTGATGCGCGAGGAGGCGGAGAAGAACGGCCGCGACCCGGACGCGCTGGAGCTCACGCTCGGCCATTCGCTTTCGGCGGTCACTCCGGAGAAGGCGGGACGGCTCGGCGACCTGGGCGCGGGACGGCTCGTCCTGCGCGGGACCGTGACGACGGACCTGAACGAGGCGAAGGACGAGCTGTCGGCGTGCGCCCAGCGCCTCGGCCTGTCATGACGCTGGGAACCGGCGACCGGATCGCCCTCGGTGATCTGGTCGCCCGCTACGCCCTGTACGCCGACCGCCGCGACATCGACGCGATGGCGGGGCTGTTCACCGACGACGCGGTGCTCGTCCTGCCGTCCGCCCCCGACGTGCTCGACCCGGTGCGCACCTTCACCGGACGTACCGAGATCACAGCGACGCTCTCGGCGCTGAACGGCATCCCGGTCACGTTCCACGCCCTCGTCGGGCAGGTCTTCGACGCGGGCACCGAACCCGGCACGGCCACCGGGGAGATCGCCTGCGTCGCGCACCACCTGACCGAACGCGACGACGGTACGACGTCCGACCTCGTGTGGAACTGCCGCTACACCGACGCCTACCGGCTCGACGGCGGGACGTGGCGGATCGCCCGGCGCGAGCAGCGCATCGACTCGATCGAGACCAGGCCGGTCCGGAGGCGCCGCGATGGCTGACGGCACCCGGATCAGCGTCGTCACCGGCGGCGCGCTCGGCATCGGGGGAGCGATCTCCCGCCGCCTCGCCGCCGGCGGCGACCTCGTCGTCCTCAACGACATCGACGCGGACGCCGCCGAGCGCGCGCGGCGCGACATCGAGGCGTCCGGCGGGCGCTGCGTCACCGTGATCGGCGACATCGTCGAGGACGACACGGTCGCGCGGGTGACGGCCGCCGCGCTGGAGCACGGCCGTGTGGACGTGCTGGTCAACAACGTCGGCGACTTCCGCCCGTCGGCCCCGTCCTTCCAGGACAGCACGCCGGAGCAGTGGCAGCGGCTCTACGAGCTGAACCTGCTGCACGTCTTCAAGCTGACCCATGCGCTCCTGCCCACGATGATCGAGCAGAAGGTCGGGAGCATCGTCAACAACTCGACCGTCGAGGCGTTCCGCGGGATCCCGCAGCACCCGGTGTACTCGGCGTTCAACGCGGGCGTGTCGGCGTTCACCCGCAGCCTCGCGGTCGCGGTCGGCCGGCACGGCGTCCGCGTCAACGCGATCGCGCCCGACCTCGCCAACACGGAGCAGACGCCGGTCGCGTGGATGCGGCGCGGCTACGACGAGGGCCTTGAGCACACTTGGGTGCCGCTCGCCCGGTTCGGTGAGCCGGACGACTACGCGGCCGTCGTCGCGTTCCTCGCCTCTGATGACGCCCGCTTCGTCACCGGCCACACGATCCCGGTCGACGGCGGCACGCTCGCCGCGTCCGGCTGGTTCGTCCGCGCCGACGACCAGGGCTGGACGAACCGCCCCCACCGCGCCTGACCCGGGTCCCGGTGAGTGGGACGCGGGGCGTGGCCGGGGCGGGCGGTGGTCGAGGTTGGGTGCTGGGAGGGATCGATGGCAGAGGTGCTGGGGGACGACCGGCCGCCCGAGGAGGTCACGTTCGCGGAGCTGGTCGCCGCGCGCGCGGACGACGACCGGACCGGCCTGTGGTTCGAGGACCGCTCGTGGACGTGGCGCGAGGTCGTCGCGGAGGCGCGGCTGCGCGCCGGGCTCGCCCTCGACGCGCGGACGCCCGGGCCCTGGCATGCCGGGCTGTTCCTGGAGAACGGCCCCGAGCACCTGTTCTGGCTGCTCGGCATGGCCCTCGCGGGCATTCCGGTGGTGGAGCTGAACCCGACGCGGCGCGGCGCCGAGCTGGCCCGCGACATCACGCACACCGACTGCGCGCTGCTGGTCACCGAGACGTCCAGGGCGCCGCTGGTCGACGGGCTCGTCCCGGACGTCCCGGTGCTGACCGTGGACTCCGGCGGCTACGGTGAGGCGCTCGCCGCCGCCCGGCCCGGCGCGGTCGAGCCCGTCGCCCCGGAGACGATCTTCTCGCTGGTGTTCACATCCGGGACGACGTCCGCGCCGAAGGCGGTCGTCTGCACGCAGGGGCGGCTCGGCCGGATCGCGGTGCAGCAGCGCGACCGGCGGAAACTCACCCGCGACGACGTCTTCTACGTCGTGATGCCGATGTTCCACTCCAACGCGCTGATGGCCGGGATCGCCCCGGCGGTCGCGACCGGCGGGTGCGTGGCGCTGCGCCGCAGGTTCTCCGCGTCGGGGTTCCTGCCGGACGTCCGCCGCTACGGCGTCACGTTCTTCAACTACGTCGGCAAGCCGCTGAACTACATCCTCGCCGTCCCCGAGAAGCCGGACGACGCCGACAACCCGCTGCGGATCGCGTTCGGCAACGAGGCGGCGCAGCGCGACATCGAGGAGTTCGCGCGCCGCTTCGGCTGCACCGTCATCGACTCGTACGGGTCGAGCGAGGGCGAGATCCGGCTCACCCGCGTGCCCGGGACGCCGCCCGGCTCGCTGGGCGTCGCGGAGGCGGGCACCGTGGTGATGGACCCGGACACGCTGCGCGAATGCCCGCCCGCGAAGTTCGGCCCGCACGGCGAGCTGCTGAACGCCGACGAGGCGATCGGCGAGATCGTCGACATGAAGGGCGCCGCCAAGTTCGAGGGCTACTACAACAACCCCGAGGCGACGGCGAAGCGCGTCCGCAACGGCTGGACGTGGTCGGGCGACCTCGCCTACCGCGACGCCGACGGCTACTGGTACTTCGCCGGCCGCGACAGCGACTGGCTGCGGGTGGACGGCGAGAACTTCGCCGCCGCGCCCGTCGAGCGGCTGCTCGCGCGGTTCGACGCGTTCGCCGACGTCGCGGTCTACGCGGTGCCGGACGAGCACGTGGGCGACCAGGTGATGGCGGCGGTCGCGATGGCGCCGGGATGCGCGTTCGACCCCGCTGCCTTCGCCGCGTTCCTGGCCGCCCAGCCCGACCTCGGGACGAAGTGGGCGCCGCGCTACGTCCGGATCGTCGCCGAGCTCCCGCGCACCCCGACGAACAAGGTGATCAAGCGCCCGCTGCGGGACGAGGCATGGAACACCGGCGACCCCGTCTACGAGCGCCGCGACGGCGGCTACGTCAGGCGGACGCCGGATAGTCCGCGCTGAGGGTGACGTCGCGCCAGCCGGCGAACTCGGTGCGGAGCCGGTCGAGCCGCGCGGTGGCGACGTCGAACGCGACCTCGCCGAGGAGCAGCCGCAGCGGCGGCTCGTCCGCCTCGACGGCGGTGATGATCGCCTGCGCGGCGCGCGCCGGGTCGCCCGGCTGGCTGCCGTAGGTCGCGAGGGTGGACGTCCGGCGGGCCCCGGCGGTGGCGGCGTAGTCGTCGATCGAGACGGGCGACTGCCGCATCGACGGCCCCGACCAGTTCGTCCGGAAGGCTCCGGGTTCGACGATCGTGACGTGGATGCCGAGCGGCCCGACCTCGGCGGCGAGGGACTCCGAGAGCCCTTCGACCGCGAACTTCGTCGCGTGGTAGTAGCCGGTCGCGCCGAACGCGGCGAGGCCGCCGAGCGACGAGACGTTGACGATGTTGCCGGAGCGGCGCGCCCGCATCCCGGGCAGGACGGCCTTGGTGACGTCCGCGAGCCCGAAGACGTTCGTGTCGAACAGCGCGCGGACCTCGGCGTCCTCGCCCTCCTCCACGGCGGCGAGGTAGCCGTAACCGGCGTTGTTGACCAGCACGTCGATGCGTCCGAAGGTGTCCTCGGCGCGCTTGACCGCGGCGGCGATCTGCTCCTTGTCGGTGACGTCGAGCGGGAGCGCGAGCGCGCGGTCCCCGTGCTTCTCGACGATGTCGGCCACGGCGCGCGGGTCGCGGGCGGTGACGGCGGCGCTGTCGCCGCGCTCCAGGACGGCCTCGGCGAGGGCCCGTCCGAGCCCGGTCGAGCAGCCGGTGATGAACCAGACGGTCATTTCTGTCTTTCCTTCGAATGGGTGGCTTCCATGGCGTCGCCCGCGGTGAGGCTGCCGAGCAGGGCGAGCGCCTCCTCGGACGCGCTGCCCGGGGCGGCCTGGTAGACGACCAGCTGCTGGCCCGGGGCGCTGTTCACGGTCAGCGACTCGTAGGTCAGCGTCAGCTCGCCGACGAGCGGATGCCGGAAGCGTTTCGTCTCGTGCGTCTTCTGGCGGATGTCGTGGCGGGCCCACAGCCGGCGGAACCCGGCGCTCTTCACCGACAGCTCGCCGACCGTCTCGACCAGCGTCGGGTCGTCCGGGTCGAGCCCGGCGGACGCCCGCAGCCCGGCGACGGTGTTGACCGCGACGCGGTCCCAGTCGGGGTAGAAGTCGCGCGCGTCCGGGTCGAGGAACACCAGCCGGACGAGGTCGCCGCTGTAGGCGTGGCCGTCGAACAGGGCCTTGCCGAGCGGGTTGTGGGCGAGGACGGTGAGCGTGCGGCCGAGCACGACCGCCGGGGTGTTCGGCCAGGCGTGCAGCATCTGCATCAGGTTCGGGCTGACCCGTTCCCTGCGCGGCGCGCGGCGTCCCCTGGTCCGGGGGCCCGCGAGCTTGTGCAGGTGCGCGACCGCGTCCTCTTCGAGGTTCAGCGCGCGCGCCAGCGCGTCGACGACCTGCGCCGACGGGTTCCGCTCGCGGCCCTGCTCCAGCCGCACGTAGTAGTCGGCGCTGACCCCGGCCAGCCGCGCGACCTCCTCGCGCCGCAGGCCGGCGACCCGCCGGCGCGGCCCGGGCTCGATCCCCGCGTCCTCCGGCGGGACGAGCCCGCGCCGTGCCCGCAGGAACTCGCCGAGCGCGTTCTCCCTGTCCATGCCTTCGAGGCTAGGCGCGGCCGGGCGGCTCCGGTGCCGTCAAGGTGGCTCCGCCGCACCCACCCTCACGCGGCGAGGGCCCTTCCTCACGCCGTCGGCAGGCCCGCGCGCTCGGCGATCGCGCCGAGCGCTTCCTGCAGGGCGGCGCGCTGGTCCGCGCCGAGGGGCGCGGCGATCTCCTCGTCGACCTCCCGCGCCGCCTCCGCGCACCGGCGCAACAGCTCGCGGCCGTGGCCGGTCAGCGTGAGGACCTGGCGCCGCCGGTCGGCCGGGTCGCGGCGCCGCTCGATCGCGCCGAGCCTCACCAGGTGGTCGGCCAGCGCGACGACCAGGCTCGGCGCGACGCCCATCCGCGCGGCGAGGTCCTGCTGGGACGCGGCGACGCCCGCCTCCAGCGCCGTCATCAGCCCGGCGTGCTTGAGCTTCAGGTCGTGGGCGGCGATCTTCGCGGCGAGCCGGTCGCCGTAGATCGCGCCGAGCGTCCCGAGCCGGAACGCCACCGTCGCGGGCAGGCCGCTGGCATCGCTCATGGCGGCGATGTTACTCGGCTTGAATCATTCTGCGCGTGAACCGTCGGGGTGTTCGGCGCAGAGGCAGCCGACGCCCCTCTCGATCCACTCCCGTCCCGCCCACTCGGGGTGCCGCTCGATCATCAGCGCCCGGACCTCCTCCACGATCGTCTCCTCGCTCGCGGCCGAGTCCCGGCGGGCCCAGGTCTCGTCGCGCAGCAGCTCCAGGTAGGCGCGAACGTCCGCGAGCAGCCCCGGGCCGCCGACGTCCCCGTGCCCCGGCACCACCACGCGCGGCGCCTCCGCCGCCAGCCGCCGCATCACCGCGATCCAGCGCGTCCCGGAGACGTCGGTGTCGTGCGGCGGGAACCACGGGAAGATCGCGAACTGCCCGGTCTCGGCGAGGTCGCCGGTGAACATCACGCCCGCGTCCGGGACCGTCACCACCTGGTCGCCCCGGCTGTGCGCGCGGCCCGTCGCGCGCAGCCGCACGACCCGTCCGCCGAGATCGAGGTCATGGGTCTCGTCGTAGACGACGTCGGGCGCGCGCAGCTCGACGCCTTCGAGCTGCCGGGCCACCGATGCGCCGAGTCCCCGGAACATGTGGAGATAGCCGTCGCCCTTGGCGGCGAGGTCCTCGGCCTGCGCGCCGTTGACCAGGTACGTCGCCTCTCCGGCGAACGTCTGCGCGCCGAACGCGTGCTCGGGATGGAAATGCGTCGTGGTCAGGTACAGCCTGCGGCCCTTGGCGTACTCGTCGGCGAACTTCAGCACCGCCTCGGCGTTCCGCGGGCCCATGCCCGTCTCGACGACCAGCACGGAATGCGCGCCGCCGATCACGCCGACGTTCGGCACCAGCTGCACGCCGCGGTTCGGGATCACCACGAGGTCGTCGGCGACCTCCCGCGCTCCGGTGACGTCCACGATCGGGTCGGGGCCCGCGTGCTCCAGCGATTCAGACATGGCGACAACTCCTTCGTCAGGGGGTTCCAGTGCATCGCCGGGGCGGCGCGGGCGTCCAACACCGGTTCCGTCCGCCCGATACCGTCCGGGTATCGTCGCCGGTGATGGACCTACGCTCGCTGCGCTACTTCGTGGCCGTCGCCGAGGAACGCCACTTCGGACGCGCCGCCGCGCGGCTGCACATGACGCAGCCGCCGCTGAGCCGGGCCATCAGGCGGCTGGAGACCGACCTCGGCGCCGTCCTGCTCGACCGGTCGCCCGCCGGGGTCGCGCTGACCGCCGCCGGGACGGTCCTCTACGACGAGGCGCGCCTGCTGCTGGAGCAGGCCGACCACCTGCGCGCCCGCGTCACCGCCGCGACCGGCGCCGCCACCTTGACGGTCGGCACGCTCGCCGACAGCGCGCAGCAGGCGGGCACCCGGCTCGCCGCCGCGTTCCGCCGCCGCCATCCCGGCGTCGACGTCCGCGTCCGCGAGGCCGACCTCGCCGACCCGACCACCGGGCTGCGGGCCGGGCTCGTCGACGTCGCGCTCACCCGGACGCCCTTCGACGACGCGGGCATCACCGTCCACGAGCTGCGCGCCGATCCCGTCGGGGTGGTGCTGCGCGCGGACGATCCGCTCGCGGGACGCGGCGCCCTGCGGCTGGACGACCTCGCCGGCCGCCGGTGGTTCCGGTTCCCGGACGGGACCGATCCGATCTGGTCCGCCTACTGGACGGGTCCTGCGGCGGGCTCGCCGGTGGACGGCCCCGTGGTGCGGACCGTCAACGAGTGCCTCCAGGCCGTCCTGTGGAGCGGGACGATCGGGCTGGGCCCGCTCGCCGACGCGCTGCCGGAAGGCCTCGTCTCCGTCCCGGTGACCGACATGCCGCCGAGCCGGCTGGTCGTCGCGTGGGCGGGGGACGGTCCCGGCCCGCTCATCCGCTCGTTCGTCCAGATCGCCGCCGCTCTCTTCCGTGCCGAGGCCGCGAAGCCGTAGCCCGGCGGGCCCTTGACGCCGCCCACGGCGCGGACGATACTCATCCTCAATCATTCAGAGTCTGAATCATTTGGAGTGTGAAAGATGAGTGCGGTCGAGACGATGCTGATCGCGGCCAACGCCGCCGCCGCCCTTGCGGCGGGCGCGGCCAGTGTGCTGGGCGCCGCCCGACCTGGCCTGATGCTGGCCTCGGGGGAGACCGTCACCTCCGGCGTCGACTTCTACGCCCGCGTCTACGCCATCCGCGCGATACCGCTGAGCATCGCCGTCGTCGCGGTGCTGCTCGTCGCCGACACGGCCGCCATCGTGCCGCTCCTCGTCGTCGCGGGGGTGATCCAGGCCGGGGACGCGGCGCTCGGCGTCCTGCGCCGCGTCCCCGGCATGGTGGCCGGCGCGAGCGTCCTAGCCGTGGTCCATCTGCTGTCGGCGCCCTGGTACGCCACCCATTAGCGCGGCCCGTCCGGCGGTGGTTCCGCGCCGAACACCCACGGCGCGAGGACGATCTGCCACCCGTCCGGGTCCTGGAACACCACCGCCCCGTGGTCCGACCAGTACGGGTTCTCCGGCGCGACCGGCCGGTGCCCGTGCCCGGTCAGGCGGGCCGCCGCCGCGTCCCGCGCCTCGGGACCCCGCAGGTAGAGGACGAGCTGGTTCTCCGGGTGCGGCTCCGGGATCCGGGGCGGCGCGCCGCTCTGGGTGATCTCCATGTGCACGGGCGTCCCCGGCAGCCCGAACACCGCGCCGTCGTAGCCCGCGTGATCCCGCCATTCGGCCAGCACCGGCAGGCCCAGCACGTCCCGGTAGAAGACGAGGGTCTCCTCGAACCGCGCCGTCGGCCGCGCGAACCGCACCGCCCCGACGTCCAGGTGCTCAGGCCACATCGTCCCGCCCCTCGTCCGGCACCATGAGGACGACCTTGCCCCGGCCGTGGCCGGTCGCGACCTCGCGGTGCGCGTCCGCCGCCCGGTCGAGGGGGAACGTCGCGCGGACGTGCAGGCTCAGCCGTCCCTCGGCGTAGAACCGCGCGGCCTCGGCGACGCGCGCCGACGACCGCTTGTCCGGGGTGACGCGGACGCCGAGTTCGGCGGCCCGCGCGTGCTCGACCAGCGTGATGATCCGGTTCCGGTCCCGGACGAGCTTCAGCGACACCTCCAGCGCCTCGCCGCCCGCTCCGTCCAGCGCCGCGTCGACCCCGCCGGGCGCCGCGTCCCGGACGCGCTCCTCCAGGCCGTCGCCGTAGGCGACCGGGATCGCGCCCAGCGAGCGCAGGTAGTCGTGGTTGGCCTCGCTCGCCGTGCCGACGACGGTCGCGCCGGCGATCCGCGCGAGCTGCACGGCGATCGCGCCGACCCCGCCCGCCGCCGCGTGGACGAGCAGGGTGTCACCGCTGCCGACGCCCATCTCCTCCAGCGCGATGTGCGGCGTCATCACCGCCGCGGGGAAGCCGCCCGCCACGTCCCACGGCATGCCCGCGGGCTTCGCGGTCACCGCCGCGGCCGGGACGACGACGTACTCCGCGTAGGCGTTGAGCCGGCAGTTGCCCATCACCTCGTCGCCCGGCCGGAACCCCGCGACCCCGTCGCCGACCTGGTCGACCGTGCCCGCGAACTCGTTGCCCGGCACGCGCGGGAACCCCTCCGGCGTCCCCGGCGGCGTCCACCCCTCCCGGACGGCCAGGTCGAACGGCTGCACCCCCGCCGCGCGGACGCGGACCCGGACCTCGCCGGGCCCCGCCTCCGGCGTCGCGATCTCCATCGTCCTCAGCACGTCCGGCCCGCCCGGCGCGCCGAACCCCGCGACCCGCATGATTCCTCCCTCAGAGTCGATCACGCAGCACGCTAGGACCTCGACCAATGTTGAGGTCAACCCCGCCGCCCCGGCCGGAAAGGTGATGCCCGATTCGCTCGGTCACGTGCGGATTTGTCATATCTCACTAGGATGCTGCCGTGCGCGACGATCAAGACGGCCCTCCGGCCGCCGCCACCGAGGCCCTCGACCTGGCGACCGCGCCGCTGCGGCCGCTGCCCGACGACCCGGCGGGCGGCGACGACCCGGCCCCGGAGCCGGCCGGCGAAGCGGCCGCCGGCGGGCCCGAGCCCGGGATCTGCCAGCACTGCGCGGGCCCGCTGCCGCCCGGCGCGTCCCGGTTCTGCAGCGACGCGCACCGCGCCGCGCACGCGCGCGAGGCCGAGCAGCGCGACGCCTCCGGGACCGTCGCCCTGCGGACCTTCGGCGACGACGTCGAACGGCTCGGCGACATGGTCGTCGAGCTCGTCAAGGCCGCCGCCGCGCTCGGCGAACGGCTCGACGGCGAGGTGCGCGGCGCGATCGACGGCGCCGAGGAGGCGCTCGCCGAGGCGCGCGCCGAGCGCGCCGCCGCCGCCGAGGCCGACGCCCGCACCCGCGAGGCCGAGGCGCGCGCCGAGGCCGCCCGCGAGGAGGCCGCAGCCGCGCTCGAGGAGCTGCGGAAGGGCATGGCCGCCGCGAAGGCCAGCGTCGCCGCCGCGCAGGAGAGCGAGGCCGGCGCCTGGAAGGAGGCCGGCGCCGCCCAGCAGGCCCGCGCCACCGCCGCCAACGAGGCCGCGCAGGCCGACGGGCTCCGCAAGCACGCCGAGGCCGCCTGGCGGACCGAGCACCAGGCCCGCACCGACGCCGAGAACGAGCGCGACGCCCTCGCCGGCCGCCTCGCCGGCGAACAGACCGCCCTCGCCACCGCGCACGCCGAGCTGAAGGAGGCCCGCGCCGAGCTCGACGAGGCCCGCTCCCGGCTCGACGCCGCCGCCGAGACCGAGCGGCGGCTGCGCGAGGAGCTGACCGCCGCGCAGGCCGAGGCCGCCCGGCTCACCGCCGAGCGCGAGTCCGCCACGGCCCGCGCCGACGAGCAGGCCGCGCGCGCCGACCGCGCCGAGAAGCTCGCCGACGAGACCGCCGCCCGCGCCGAGGGCGCCGACGCCCGCATCGAGCGGGCCGAGCAGCGCGCCGAGATCGCCGCCGAGCGCGCCGACCGGGACGCCGCCACCGTCCGCTCGCTGCAGGACACCCTGCGCGCGGCCCTCGACCTCCCGGCCGTCGAGGAGATCGGCGAGGACCAGGGCGTCCGCGTCGGCGAGACCGGCGCGATCATCGCCAAGCCCGGCGGGCTCATCGGCGTCGAGCAGGTCCCGGACGTCCTCGACAGCGAGCTCGCCGCCCGGTTCGCCCGCGCCGTGCTCGCCGTCCGCGTCCATCAGGCCACCCAGCGGGGCGTCCAGGACACGTCCGCCGACTGACCGCGCACGACGAAGGGGCGGAGAGCGCGCCCTGCCCGGGAGCAGGAAAACGACGTCACCCATGTCGGCGTCGGTAACCCGCCAGCCCTGCTCCGGCGCCGCCTGTTGGCTGTGACGCGTCCCCGCGTCCCCGACCCAGGACGGCTCCGATGCGCACGGCCCTCCCACCGGCCCCCGGCCGGATCGCCCCTCCCACGTCCGGATGGCCGGCGGTGCTCGCCGTGACGGCGGGCGTCTTCGCCGTCGTCACCACCGAGATCCTGCCGATCGGCCTGCTCACCCCGATCGGGGCGGACTTCGCCGTGTCCGACGGCATGGCCGGGCTGACGATGGTGATGCCCGGCTACGTCGCGGCGGCCGCCGCCCCCACCATCACCGTCGCGACCGCAGGCGTCGACCGCCGGCGGATGCTCTGCGCCTTCATGTTCCTGCTGGCGGCCGCGAACGCCATAGCCGCCGCCGCACCGGCGTACTGGGCGGTGCTGCTCTCCCGGGTCCTCGTCGGGATCGTCATCGGCGGCTTCTGGTCGATCGGCGCCGGGCCGGCCGCCCGGCTCGTCCCCGCCCGGTCGGCGGGCAGGGCCACCGCGGTCGTGTTCTCGGCCGTCCCGCTGGGATCGGTCGCCGGCGTGCCGCTGGGAACGCTGATCGGCGACCTCGCCGGGTGGCGGGCCGGGTTCCTCATGCCGGGCGCGCTGTCGGCGGGAGTGCTGGTCGCGCTCGTCCTGCTGCTGCCCCCGCTGCCCGCGGAACGGGCCGCGCGCCTCGGCGTCCTCCGCGGCCTGCTGCGCGGCGCGGGCACCCGGTCAGTCCTGCTGCTGACCTTCCTCATCGTCCTCGCGCACTTCGGCGCCTACACCTATGTGACGCCGTTCCTGGAGGAGGTCACCGAGGTGCCGCCGGCGCGGATCACGCTCTTCCTGCTCGCGTACGGCGCCGCCGGGGTCGCGGGCACCTTCCTCGCGGGGACGGCCGCCGCGCGCCGGCCCCGGGCCGCGTTCGGCGCCGCCGGAGCGCTGATCGCCGTCGCCGTCCTGGCGTTGCCGTTCCTCGGATGTGCGGAACCGGGCGCCCTCCTGCTGCTCGTCGTCTGGGGGATCGGCTACGGCGCCGTCCCGGTCTGCTCGCAGGCGTGCTTCGCCCGGGCGGCACCCGAGAGCCCGGAGGCCGCGTCGGTCCTGTTCACGGCGTCGTTCCAGGCGACCCTGTCGAGCGGCGCCCTGGCCGGAGGCGTCGTCCTGGACCACGCTTCCGTCCGGACGGTCATGCTGCTCGGCGGTGCGACCGCCGCCGCCATGGCCCTGCTCTGCCGCGTGACCGGCCATGACGAGAAAAGTGGGGAAAAATTCCCCGGTTAGGGTTGCCGGGCGAGGGAATGCGTGCCACGCTCAAGTGGAGATTGATTCCCCGCTTATGTGGGACGGGAGGATGCCTCCCGCCACCGAAGGAGTCGTCATGGCCTCCGTTGAACTCCCGCCGAAGCTGGCACGGATGAGCCGCGGCCCGCTCCGCCTGCTCGGCTGGGGCGTCCCGATGGGCCCGCTGGTCCTGCTGCGCACCCGCGGCCGGCGCAGCGGCCTGCCCCGCACCGCGCCGGTCGCCCTGCTGAAATTCGAAGGCCGTCAGTGGCTCGTCTCCCCGTTCGGCGAAACCCAATGGGTCCGCAACGCGCGCGCCGACGGGCGGGTGGGGCTCGGGCGCGGGCGGCGGCTCCGTCCCGTGCGCCTCACCGAGATCGACGACGACCGCACACCGCGCGTCCTGCGCGCCTACCGGCACAAGTTCCGGATCGTCCCGTTCGTCCGCGACGCCTTCGCCGCCGGTGGTCCCCACCCGGTCTTCCTCGTGGAACCCGAGGCCTGACCGGCCGCGCACTACTCGCCGTCGTAGACGAGGAGGCCGTCGGGGCGCAGGCGGGCGCCCGACGTGGGCGGGTGCTCGGTGAGACGGCCGTCGTGCGCCAGATGCTGCACCGGATGGCCGCGCGCGAGGACGGCGAAGTCGGCGATGAGCCGCCGATGGCAGCGCCACCACACCGACTCGCTGCACATCACCGCCGTCCGCTCCCGATCGGCCTCCGGCAGCAGCGCGTCCATCGCGGCCACGAACTCGGGGTCGCGGGTGTACCCGGCATAGCCGCGGAACGAATCGTTGCGCCAGAACGTGTCGGGCGAGTCGGGCGCGGCCTTGCGGAAGCCGCCGAGCCGCTTCTCCCACCGGTAGCCGATCCCCGCTTCGGGCAGCCACTCGCGCAACGCGTCCCGCTGCACGTCGGGGTTGCGGCGGCTGCCGGGCGCCGTCCGCACGTCCACCACGTCCCGGACCCCGGCATCCCGAAGCAGCGGCACGAGCTCCTCCCGCCCCGCCGTCCCATGCCCGAACGTCAGCAACGGCTCCGTGTCGTCCACACCTCCAGCATTCCCAGCCAGACCGTGCGGCCGTCTTCGCCGCACAGCTGCGCGTCTCAGGGGCGGGGGTCGGTGCGGAGGATGGAGTAGCGGACGCCGTCGCGCCAGGCGCCGTCACGGAACACGGCGGCACGGATGACGCCCTCACGCGTGAGGCCCAGCTTCTCGAGGACGCGCTGCTCGGCGATGTTCTCGGCCTCGGTGTCCGCCTCCAGGCGGTGGACCTGCGAGTAATCGAACAGATAGCGGATGAGCTGCCGCTGCGCCTCGGTTCCGACGCCCTTCCCACGGGCGTCGGGGTGCAGGCCGATCCCGAAACTGTAGTAGTGGGTGACACGGCTGGCGACGACCTTGCTCCAGGCGACGAACCCGAGCCGGGCGTCGCCGTTCGCGACCAGCATCATGCTTCTGTCGTCGCTGAGCAGGCCGTCCTGCGGCCAACGGCGCTCCCAGCGAAAGGGATCGCCATAGCCGTGCCAGCCGAACTCCCCGGCGATCTCGGGATCGGTGACGAAGCCCCGCAGGAACGGCAGGTCGTCCTCACAGAACGGGCGCAGCACCAGGCCATCAAGGTCCATGAAACGGACCCTAACCGCGCTTGAGCCGCCCCACCAACGAGGCAAACGCCGACCGGGAGAGCCGAAGATGCCCACCCCCAGGATCCCTGCTGTCGCGGACACAGACGACGCGAGAAAGGCCAGCCACCTCGACGCACTGGCCCCCGGTCTCGTCGCTACGGCTGGACTTGCGCCAGGTCGTCATGATGGCCTCCATCAGTCGGTCGTCTGGCGGCGCTTCAGGTGGCCGAGAAGGGCGGCGAAGGCCGGTCGAGGGACTTCGAGGTAGCCGGCCTCCGGAGTCTTGCTGTCACGGATGCCAATGGCAGTGGAGAAAGCGGCTAGCTCGACGCACTCCTCCGTGCCCCCCTGGCCACTATGGCTGCTCTTTCGCCAGGTCGTCATGGCAGCGCCTCGTCAGGTGGTCGGTCGGTAGCTCTTCAGGTGGTCGAGGAGGGCGGCGAAGGCGTGGTGAGGGAGTTCGAGGTGTTCCGCTTCGGGATTCTTGCTGTCCCGGACGGCGATGGTTTCGCTGAGGCGCGCGACTTCCACACACTCCTCTGTGCCGCCGGCTCCGCTGTAGCTGGCCTTTCGCCAGGTCATCATGTGCGCATCCTTGATATCCACTCGCGAGACTGAACTTCGCTCCAGGCTTGGGCTGCGATCTTTTCGAAGCGTACAGCCACGCGGGCCGCCTCTACTTGATCCTCTATGACTCGGCCGACGTTAAGGCTTGTCCCTGCGAAAGCCACTCTGAGACCGCGAGGAAGCTCGAAGCAGCTGAACCCGCCGTCCACTCCGATGTAGGGAAGAGCCTTCTCGGGGATCACCCGTATCGAGACGTGGCGAAGCAGGCTGAGCTTGAGCAACAGATCGCGTTGCTCTTCCATGACCGCCGCCTCTGCCATCGGGCGGAGGGCGACCTCGTCCAAGACCGCCCAGATCGCCGGATCGTCGGCGAGCATCGCTTCCTGATGCTCCATGCGCTTCGCGACAGCGCGTTCGACGTCATCGACCAGTTGGGCGTCGTGCCCTGCGGTGAGGAGCGATCTGGCGTAGCCCTCGGTCTGGAAGGGCATCGGTATGACGTTGTTGTAGTAGATGCGGAGGACGGACGCGTTGCGCTGGTAGCGGCGGAGCTTTTCGGACCAGTTGGGGTCTACGCCCAGTTTGGCGTAGCGCAGGAGGATCGTGAGGATGCCGCCTGTGTCCCATAGTTGGTCCAGGATGTCGGCCTCGCGTTCGTCGATTTGGCGGGTGCCGCCCTCGTACTTGGAAACTTGGCTCTTCGTGCAGCCGATGATCTTTCCGACCTCGTCCTGCGTCATGTTGTGCTTCAGGCGCAGGAAGCGCAGGTAGTAGGCGATGAGGGCGTAGAGCGACACGTCCGGGTCGGGGGACTGCCTGACCATGATCGACCGCCTTCCGGGGGGAGCGGTAGTTGCCAACCTCTCGGGCAATGGTGACAACGTAGCCGGACGCTCCCATTCTTGTCCTGGAAAACGTGGGAAGGAAGGGGGAGGTCATGGGGATTAAAGCCGCTAATTCGGGCGAACTGGATGTGGTGTGCCTGGCGGCGGCCACGGTGCCGGGAATGGTGCGGGCGCTGATCGAGTTCCGGCTCGCCGAATGGGGACTTCGGGCGTTGGCCGGGGACGTTCATCTGATCGCCGGGGAACTGGTCGCAAATGCGATACAAAGCACGCCGGACCGGGAGATCCGGGTCAAGTTCGTGCGGGAGGGGAGGGTCGTGCGGCTGATGGTGTGGGACGCCTCGGACGCGATGCCGGTCGCCAGGCCGGTCGTGGAGATGACGCTGGACGACATCGTCCCCGACGCGTGTGCGCTGGATGCGGGGCACGACGACGGGACGGGCGGGTGGGGGCTCCCGATCGTCCAGGCGCTGGCGAGCCGGTGCGGGGTGGAGCGGACGCGGCCCGGCAAGTGGGTCTGGGCGGAGGTCGCCTTCTGATGGCCGGCGGTATCCCGCTGAGGCGGAGGCGCGAAACCGCCGTCCGGTATCTGGACCACTTGTCCGTCGCGGTGCGGATGGACGGGTGGCGTTGTGTGAAGTTCTATCGCGACGACCGCTTCCCTTTTCCAGAGCCGTTGTTGTGGGTTTATGCGAGTGGCGTCGCCGAGGACGTGGGCGTTGTTGTCGGCGCGCGCGCTGTGCGTGGTTATGGGTGGGCCTACTGCGAGGTGCGGCGAGGACGAAGTCGCTTCCTGTTCCCGTGCGGGGACGTCAATGCGGCGTCTGAGCGGGTTGGTCGCCTGCTCAGACACCGCATGTTCCCGGCGACGTGGTGAAGCGCGCGTCAGTTGTTCGGGTCGGGGGCCGGGTCGCCCGGTTCCGGGGTGACGAGGAGGCCGACGGAGGCGGAACTGCGCATCCAGGCGCCGGTGATCCGCCGGTCGCCGGCGGGACGCCAGTTCGCGGGCGCGTTCCAGCTGCTGCCCGAGCCGTCCGGCTTGAACTCGCCGAGGCTGAACGCCCAGGTCAGGCCGCGGCGGTCGAGGTCCACGAGGGCCTGGTCGACGGTGCGGCCGGTGAGGCGCAGGCTCTTCGGGCGGTCGCCGGGCTCCGGGGTGGCGTCCTGGTAGAGCTCGCCGGGCCGGGCCCTGCGGCCGAGGACGACGTCGGCGCCCTCCAGGTGGAACATCGCGCCGCCGAGCGTGACCCGCAGAGGGCAGGCGCCCTGGTCGGGCGGGCATTTCAGGTCGGTGTCGGACGTGCCGGTGACGCCGCCCGCGGGTTCGTCTCCCGTGGGTGCGTGCAGGGGGCCGACGCGGATGAGCCGGCGCTCCTCGCCCGGGGACACCGGCACGATGCTCAGCCGGACGTCCAGCCCGAACTTCGCGAACGCTTCGCGGAACTCGCGCTGGTCGGCGTAGGCGTCCTTGACCTCGACCGCGTACTCGTCCTTGCCCGTGACGTCGATCTGCACGGCGGCGTTCGCGTAGCTGCGGAGCGGGCCCGAGTCGCGGCCCGGGAACACGATGAACGCCGCGGCGGCGGCGACGGTCGCCACTGCCAGGGCGGCGAAGCGGAGGTGGAGGCGGGAGCGGCGGCGCGGGGCCGGGGCCGGGGGCGTTTCCGTGGTGATGGCGGTCAGGAGGGCGCGGGCCGTCTCGTCGGACGTGGTGATGTCGTCGTCGCGGACGGGGTTCAGGGACGCCACGAGTTCGTCGACCGGGTTCGTCATGCCAGCTCGCTCCTCAGGACGGGCCTGCCCGGCCCCGGTTGGTCGACTCCGGCGGCGCGCAGCGCGCGCGCGAAGCGTTTGCGGGCCCGGTGGAGGCGGATGCTCACGGCGTTGCGGGAGCAGCCGAGCACCGCGGCGATCTCGGGGACGGACAGTCCCTCCCACGCGACGAGGGTGAGGAGTTCGCGGTCGCGGTCGGGGAGGGCGCGGAACACCTCGGTCACGGGGGAGTCGTCGTGGACGGGCGCGGTGAGCTCGGCGCGCAGCGCCGCCGTCTTGTCGGCGTGGCGTCGCAGGCCGCGCCGGTGGTTGGCGAGGACGCGGCGCGCCACCCCGTACAGCCACAGCCGGGCCCCGTCGCCGGACGGGACGTCGGCGGCGCGCCGCCAGGCGATCGCGAAGGTCTCGGCGACGACGTCGGCGGCGTCCTCGGGGGTGTCGCAGCGCCGCAGCGCGTAGCCGAGCAGCGCCCGGTAGGTCGTGGCGTAGACGGCCGCGAACTCCTCTTTATCCATGGACGGGGATCCTCCGCATGTGGCCTCCTCGGCGGTCACCTGCACATGTCATGGGATCCCCGGATCTTTCACCCGGCGAAGGACGAGATCCGGGACCAGACCCGCGCGGGCTGCTCCTCCTGGGCGAAGTGCCCGGCGTCCTCGATGGTGGCGGTGGTCAGGTCGCGGACGCCGCCTTCGCGGAAGCCGCGCGCGTAGGCGTCGATGTCGCCGCCCTCGCCGTCGCCGCGCAGGTAGAGGAGCGGCGTGGAGGCGGGGCCGGTGGCGGCGGTGTTGTCCTTCACGTCCTGGGCGAACGCGCGGTACAGGTCGAAGCCGGCGGTGAGCGCGGTGCCGCCGTACGCGGCGGCGTGGGCGTCCCGCGACTCCGGGGTGAGCCGTGACGGGTCGACGGAGAGCACGTCGTAGAAGTAGTCGAAGTACTCGCGCTCGTGGCCCCGGACGAGGGTCTCCGGCAGCGACGGGACGGCGTGCAGGCCGAAATGCCAGATGTAGGGGTTGCGCAGGACGTCGTCCCACGGGGGCACGCCAGGGATCACGGTGTTCATGATGACGACGCGGGCGGCGTCGTGTCGGCGGAGGTAGGCGTAGGCGACCATGCCGCCGGCGTCGTGGCCGACGAGGGTGAGGTCGGCCAGTTCGAGGTGTTCCACAAGGCTGTGGACGATCGCGGCGAGCGCGGCCTTCGACCCGCCGGTGGCGGGCCCGCTGGATTCGCCGATCCCGGGAAGGTCGATGGCGAGCAGCCGGGCGCCGGGCGGCGCGGCCTCCATGACGCCCGTCCACGTCCGCCACGACTCGGGCCAGCCGTGCAGGAACAGGAACGGCCGCCCGGCCGGGTCGCCGGACTCGGCGACGTGTAGGGAGTGGCCGCCGACCGGGACGCGCGCGTGACGGATTGACATGAACCATGTCTATCAAAGCACATGATGCATGTCTAATAGCTAGGATGGGGACGTGAACGCGTACGAGCGGGGGACGGGCTTCCTCCTGGCCCGGCTGGGCTCGCTGACCGCGCGGTCGTGGACGGCGTTCCTCGCCGCCCACGACCTGACGCAGGGCCAGTACGCGGTGCTGGTGACGCTCGCCGAGCACGGCCCGCAGGGGCAGCGGCGCCTCGCCGGGCTCGTCGCCGTGGACGCGCGCAACATCGTCGCCGTGCTCGACGCGCTCGCCGGGCGCGGGCTCGTGGAGCGGCGCCCGGACGAGGCGGACAGGCGCCGCCGCACCGTCGCGCTCACCGAGCGGGGGAAAGCGCTCGTCACGGCGGTCGCCGACGCGGCGGCCGAGGAGCAGGACGGGTTCCTGCGCGCGCTCGACCAGGCCGAGCGCGCCCAGTTGAACCTGCTGCTGAGGCGGCTCTACGCGTCACACGTCGACGGCCCGGCATGACGGCGGCCGCGACCCCGGCGAACAGGGCGACGGCGGCCGACCCCGATGAGCAAGGCGACAGCGGCCGACCCGGTGAACGGGGCGACGGCAGCGGCCGCGGTGGACGGGGCGACGGCAGCGGCCGGCTCGGGTGAACGGGGTCAGGACGGCTTCGGGAGCATGCGCTTCATGGCTTCGTGCGCGCCCGCGACGAGGGCGTCGCGGGGGAAGCCGGCGCGCTTCTGGGCGGCCTTGTAGTTGCCGCCCGCGACCCAGACCGGCCCGTCGGACAGGTGCTCCAGGCCCTCGCGGGCGATGTCGTCGGGCTCGGCGACGTTCAGGCCCGGGATGTCCATGTTGAGGCCGGCGCGTTCCATCGCGGGGGTGCGGGTGACGCCGAGGACGAGCTCCAGCACGTCCACGCCGTGCTCGCGCATCTCCAGCCACAGCCCCTCGGCGAACACGCGGCCGAACGCCTTCACCGCGGCGTAGATGCTGATCTGCGGCTGCCCCATGTAGCCGGCGAGCGAGCCGACCAGCAGGATCCCGCCGCGCCCGCGCTCCTTCATCAGCGCGCCGAAGTGCTGCGTGAGCGCGAGCTGCGCGGTGATGTTCAGGTCGATGACGCCCTGGAAGCGCTCCAGGTCGCCGGACACGAACTCGTGGCCGTAGCTGTTGGCGCCCGCGTTGAAGATCAGGAGCCCGACGTCCAGGCCGTCGGTGACCTCGCGGATCCGCTTCAGCGGGTCGGGGGCGACGAGGTCGAGCTCCAGGGTGCGGACCTCCACGCCCTTCGCGCGGACCTCCTCGGCGGTGCGCTCCAGCGGCCCGGGCTTGCGGGCGATCAGCACGAGGTTCAGCCCCGCGTCGGCCAGCCGGTGGGCGAAGGCGGAGCCGACGCCCTCGGAGCCGCCGGCGATGACGGCCCACGGGCCATAGCGGTCGATCATTGTTCTCCGTCCAGGTCCGGGGTCCAGGCGACGCCGTTGACGTGCGAGCCGCCGTCCACGAACAGGGTGTTTCCGGTCAGGTAGCGGGCGCCGTCGGAGGCCAGGAACACCGCGACCGGCGCGATGTCGGTCTCGGGGTCCCCGAGGCGGCCCATGGGGTTGGCGGCGTCGGCGGCGGCCTCGATCTCGGGATGCTCGGCCGCCATCCGGCGGAACGCGGCGCTCTTCGCGCCCGGGCAGATCGCGTTCACGACGACGCCCGTCGGCGCCCACTCGCGGGCGGCCGTGCGGGTCAGCGTGCGCAGCGCCTCCTTCGCCGAGTTGTACTCCAGGGTGCCCATGTGCGCGTTGACGCCGTTCAGCGAGCACATGTTGATGACGCGGCCCCAGCCCTGCCGCTTCATGTGCGGGAACGCGGCGCGCATCGCCCAGAACGGGCCGTAGTAGCCCATCGCGAAGCCGCGGGCGAGCTGCTCGTCGGTCTTGGTCTCGACGCGGCTGACGGTCCCGGCGCCCCAGGCGTTGTTGACCAGGACGTCCACGCCGCCCCACAGGTCGGCGCAGAACGCGACCATCGCCTCGACCTGCGCGCGGTCGGTGACGTCGGTCGGGACGAACCGGGCGTCCGCCCCGAACTCCTCGGCCAGCTCCCGCGCGACCCGCTCGCCCGCGTCCACGTTCAGCTCGGCGACCAGGACGCGGGCGCCCTCGGCGGCGAACCGGCGCGCGATACCGCGCCCGATGCCGTCGCCCGCGCCCGTCACGATCGCGGACCGGCCGGCCAGCGCGTCACTCATCGATCACCGTGATCGACCCGGTCAGCGCGGCCTCCTGGATCGCCGAGCGCAGCGCCGGGCACGTCTCGAACGGGTCCGCGGCGAGCTCCGGGCAGGCGGCGCGGGCCTCGGCCGTCCACTGGATGCTCGTCTGCTCCCAGCTCGACTTGCGGACCAGCACCTCCGCGGCGCACCGGCGGCAGCGGACGGGCAGCAGCGGCCCGTCCACCAGCCGCTCGTCCTGGCGGACCGTCACGCCGAGGCCCCTTCGGCGGCCCGGCGCGCGAGGTTCTCCTCGACCTCCTTCTCCCACGACTCGACCGGCCGCGTCGTGTCGATCTCGAACTCGAACCGGTCGGTCATCTCCGGCTGCACGTCGGCGACGTCCACGTAGAACTGCTGGTACCAGCGGCGCAGCTGGTAGACCGGGCCGTCCTCCTCGCACAGCAGCGGGTTGTCGATGCGGGCCTTGCGCTTCCAGATCGCGACGTCCTGCTCGAACCCGGTGAGGATGAACGTCGACAGCTTCTCCGCGGTGGCCTCGGCGACCTCCGGCGGCAGCTTGTCGCTGTGCTGGACGATGATCCCCGAGTGCAGCGAGAACGAGTGCTCGTCGATCGGGTAGTGGCAGTTGATCAGCACCGAGTTCAGGTCGTAGCCCTCGTAGTGGTACGTCAGCTCGTCGATCATGAAGGACGGGCCGTGGTAGGACGCGACGGAGCTGTTGCCGAGCATCCGCGGCCCGCCGCTGCCGCTGCTCTCGCGGCGCGCGTCCGGCCGGCTCTTGCCCTTCATGATCTGCGTCGCGACGGTGCCCTCGAAGATGTTCTTGAAGTACGTCGGGAACGAGTTGTGGATGTAGAAGAAGTGCGCCATGTCGACGACGTTGTCGATGATCTCGCGGCAGTTGGTGTGGACGACCTGCTCCGTCCAGCGCCAGTCCGTCCAGTCGTCGCGGGTGGCGCCCTCGATCAGCGGGATCGTCACGTCCTCCGGCGGCTGCTTGCCCTCCGGGTCGTTCCAGACGAACAGCAGCTGGTTCTTCTCCATCGTCGGCCACGCCGCCGTGCGCGCGCGCAGCGGAACGCGCCGCGCGTACGGGATCTTCTTGCAGCGCCCGTCGCCGCCCCAGCGCCAGTCGTGGAACGGGCACGCGATCTCGTTGCCCTTCACGGTGCCGTCCGACAGGTCGCCGCCCATGTGCCGGCAGTAGCCGTCCAGGACGTTGGTCTTGCCGTCCTCACCGGTGAAGACCACGAGCTTCTGCCCGAACGCGTTCACCGTGTGGGGCTTGCCGTCCTTGTACTTCTCGGCCAGCCCGAGGCAGTGCCATCCCCGGGCGAAACGGGAGGAGATGGCCTCCGCCTCGATCTTGCGGACGGCGTCCGGCTCGGTTGCTGTCACGTGGATCATCCCTTCAGCGATGGACGGGTGATTCGAACGGTAGGTCGAGCGCCGCGGTCCGGTCCCGGAAGTCTCAGTGGCCGGGACGCGCGTCCCCGCGGCGGCACGGTGACATGGTGTCCTGCGAGGGCCGGAACGGAAAAGGCGGGAGCGAGGAGCGGGCATGAGCAACGAGGTCCTGGAAGCCGTGCGGGAGCTGCTGCCGGGCATCGCCGAGCGGGCCCGGTCCGTGGACGAGAAGGGCCGCATCCCGGCCGAGACGATGAAGGAGCTCACCGCCGCCGGGGTGTTCCGGATGCTGCAGCCGTCCCGGTACGGCGGCGCCGAGGACGACCCCGTCGCCTTCTACGAGGTGGTCCGGGCGGTCTCCGGCGCCTGCGGCTCCACCGGCTGGGTCACCGCCGTCCTCGGCGTCCACTCCTGGCATCTCGGCCTTTTCCCGGACGAGGCGCAGCAGGAGGTGTGGGAGCCGGGCCCGGACGTGCTGGTCGCCTCGTCGTACGCGCCGATCGGCCGGCTCACCCCCGTGGACGGCGGGTTCGAGGTGTCGGGGCGGTGGGCGTTCTCGTCCGGCTGCGAGTTCGCGGACTGGGCGCTGCTCGGCGGCCTCGTCGTCGGCGCGGAGGGCCGCCCGGTCGACTTCATGACCGTGCTGATCCCGAAGGCGGACTACGAGATCCGCCAGGTGTGGGACTCGATGGGCCTGCGCGGCACCGCCAGCGACGACATCGTGGTGGAGCGGGCGTTCGTGCCCGCGCACCGCGCGATGCGCAACTTCGACCAGGCGCAGCTGCGCACCGCGGGCCGCAAGGTCAACACCGGGCCGCTGTACCGGCTGCCGTTCGGCACGATCTTCACCACCACCGTCGCGGCCAGCGTGATCGGGATGGCGGCGGGCTGCCACGACCTGTACGTGCAGCGGATGCGCGACCGGATCCGGCTCAGCCTCGGCGGCGGCCGGTTCGTCGAGGACCAGTTCGCGCAGGTCGCGGTGGCGCGGGCGGCGTCGGAGATCGACGCGGCGATCCTGCAGACCGACCGGAACGTCCGGGAGATCTACGCGTACGCGGTCCGCAACGAGAAGATCCCGATGGAGCTGCGGCTGCGCGCGCGCCGCGACCAGGTGCGCGGCACCGAGCGGGCCATCGAGGCGATCGACATCCTGTTCAAGACGGCGGGCGGCAACTCGCTGCACCGCGGCAACGTGATCGAGCGGGCCTGGCGGGACGCGCACGCGGGCAGCGTGCACGTGGCGAACGACGTGGAGCACGCGCTGTCGATGTACGGCCGCGGCGAGTTCGGCCTCGCGGTGGAGGACAACCTCGTCTGACGCCGGGAAAAGGGCTTGGGCGGGATGGGGCCGGGCTGGTAGCTTGCACGGGATCGTGAAGGAACGCGAGGAGGTGAGACCCATGAACGCTGGATCGAGGTGGGTGCTCCCCCTTTCGTCACGGTCTTACGGCTGACACAGGTGTCGCCGGGAGCGCCCGAAAAGGCACTCCCGAAAGGCAACACCATGCATTCCTTGCACTTCACCGCCGAGACGTCGTCGAACGGCGTCCGCGAACGCGACTTCACCGTGGACGGTGTTCCCGGCGTCCTCTGGTCCCCCGCGTCCGGCACCGGCCGCGCGCCCCTGATCCTGATGGCCCACGGCGGCGGCAACCACAAGAAGTCGCCCGCGATGGCGGGCCGCGCGCACCGCCTCGTCACCGGCTGCGGCTTCCACGTCGCCGTCATCGACGCGCCCGGGCACGGCGACCGTCCCCGCACGCCCCACGACGAGCGGGAGATCGCCGAGCTGTTCCGGGCGAGGGCGGCGGGCGAACCGGAAGGGCCGATCGTCGTCCGGTACAACGCCCACCTGGCGGAACAGGCCGTCCCGGAATACCGCGCGACCCTCGACGCCCTCCAGGAACTGCCGGAGATCGGCCCCGGCGGGCCGGTCGGCTTCTTCGGCCTGAACATGGGCACCGCGATCGGCGTCCCGTTCGTGGCGTCCGAACCCCGGATCTCCGCCGCCGTCTTCGGGCTGCACTGGCCCGACGCGCTGGCCGACGCGGCGCGGCGGATCACCGTTCCGATCGAGTTCGACCTCCAGTGGGACGACGAGCACATCCCGCGTGAATCCGGTCTCGCGCTCTTCGACGCCTTCGCCTCGAAGGAGAAGACCCTGCACGCCAATGCCGGCGCGCACAAGGAACTCCCCAGGTTCGAGGTGGACAACGCCGTCCTCTTCTTCGCCCGCCACTTCCCCCACGCCGCCTAGCCGCTGAATTGCGGCGAGTCGTCGTTATGGGCGGTTCCATAACGACGACTCGCCGCGAGCGGACGTGGTCCCGTCAGCAGGTGGTGGGCGGGGTTCCTCCGGACTGGAGGGTCTGGACGAAGGCCAGGGCGTCGTCGAAGGACGCGCCGATGGCGGCGCGGTGGTCGGCGCCGGCGTATTCGCGGTACGCGATGGCCGGGGACCGCTTGCACAGGTCGGCGACCAGCGCCTTCGTCGCGGCGGGGGAGACCGACGTGTCGGCGGTGCCCTGCGCGACGAGGGTCGGGACCCGCAGGTCGAGGCCGGTGGCCTCCTGCGTGTTGAAGTAGGTCTCGAACGCGGTCAGGTCGGCGTCCGGGCGGAAGACCTGGTCCAGCGGGATCGACGAGCCCGCCTCGCGGAGCTGCGCGAGGCACGCGGTCGTCCGGCCGGACGCGAGGACCGCCGCGGCCCGGTCGGTCAGCAGCTTCTCCGGGTGGAAGGACGGGTTCGCCGCCTCGGCCCCGTTGAGCAGCACGAACAGGAACGGCAGCGCCAGCTCCGCGCCCGGGTACCGCGCCTGGACGTACGTCGCCGTCTCCGCCATGTGCGACCCGGGCGCGATCGACACGGCGCCCTTCAGCCGCACGTCGCGGGTCTTCTCGGCGGCCGTGAAGAGCGTCGCGTGCCCGCCCTGGCTGTGCCCGGCGACGTAGAAGGTCCGTCCGATGTGCGGGTCGACGCCGTGCGCGGCCCGGACGATGTCGATGACGGTGTTCGCCTCGCTCGCCCCGTTCATGTACGGGTGCCCGCCCGGCGTGCCCATGCCCTCGTAGTCGGTCTGGACGACGGCGAACCCGTGCGCCACCCACTTGTCGAGGTAGCCCTCGGTGATCGACAGGTAGTCGTGCGCCGGGCCGGTGGCGGTGTCGCGGGACGGCGCGCACGCGTCGGCGGTGCCGGTCGTGCCGTGCGCCCAGCTGATCACGGGCCAGCCGCCGCGCGGCGCCTTGCCCTTCGGGACGGCGACGGTGCCCGTCACCGCGATCCGCTTGCCGCCGACGCCCTCCGAGACGTAGCGGATCGCGCGGGTGAAGGAGGCGGACGGCAGGGCCGCGGCGGTGTGCAGCGGCGCGCTCGCCAGCAGCGTCCCGCGATGCCCGGCATCGGCGTGCGCGGGCTCGGCGTGCGCGGGGACGGCGGTGGCGGCGAGCCCGGCGGCGGCCACGGCGGCCGTCGCGGCGGCGGTCAGGCGCCCCCTGGCGAATCTCACGTGCGGTTCCTCCTCATGTCCTGGACGGCGCGGTAGGCGAAGGCCATCGCTGATCCGATCGGAATGCCCGGCCCGGGGTAGACGGGGCCGGTGAACGATGCGCTGGTGTTGCCCGCGGCGTAGAGCCCGGGGATGGGACGGTCGGCGCCGTCGAGGACGCGGCCGTCGGGGTCGGTGCGCAGCCCGCCCTTCGTCCCGAGGTCGCTGAGCACGATCTCCGCGGCGTAGTACGGCGGCTCGTCGACCGGGACGAGGCCGGGCCTCCCGCCGGTGAAGAACAGGTCGTAGGGGTCCTCGCCGCGGTGGAAGTCCTCGTCGACGCCCTTGGCGGCGAGGCCGTTGAAGCGTTCCACGGTCGCGGCGAGCGTGCCGGCGGGCAGGCCGGTCGCGGCGGCGAGCTCGGCGAGGGAGCCTGCTTCGATCCATGTGCCGGACGCGACCTGCTCCTCCAGCGCCACCGGCGGGACGGAGATCGCCGGCAGGCCCTTCGAGCGGGCGTCGAAGATCAGGTGGAACGGTCCCTCGGCCGCCGCGAGCCGCCGCCCCATCTGGTCGTACGGGAGCGACTCGTTGCCGAACCGGCGGCCCGAGCCGTCCACGACGAGCCCGCCGCGGAACCCGAGCGTGAACGCGGGCAGGCCGTCCGGCGTGAGGACGCCGGGGCAGAACCACGCCTGGTCGAGCAGGCCGGTGGACGCGCCGGCCGCGACGGCGGCGGTGATCGCGTCGCCGGTGTTGGCGCCGTCCGGGGCCATCGTCCAGGCGGCGCCGCCGGGGACGCCGCGCTCGCCGCGCAGCGCGGCCGACGACTCGAAGCCCCCGGCCGCGAGCAGCACGCCGTGCCGGGCGCGGAGCCGGCGCGGGCCGTCCGGCGCCGCCGCGACGACGCCGGTGACCTCGCCGTCCTCGACGACCAGGTCCGTCAGCGCGGTGCCGGTGCGGACGTCGCCGTTGCCCGTCGCGGTGATCGCCAGCAGCAGCCGACCGATCAGCGCGCGGCCCTGCACCAGCGGCTTGGACGCGGAGTGCCCGCGTCCCGCCCGGTCCCGGTCGACCGGCGGCCGGACGAGCCCGGCCAGGTCGCCGAGCCGCTCGGCGGGCAGCGGCAGCGGGACGAACGACCGGCCCATGTCCATCCGGCCGGGCGCGTCGTAGTAGTCGGGGAACGGCTGGAACTCGAACTCGATCGCCGGGTCCTTCTCCAGGAAGTCCACCAGCTCCGGCGCCGTCTCCAGGAACGCCTCCCGGTGCGCGGCGGTCCCGTCGCCGATCAGCGCCCGCAGGTAGGTGCGCGCCGACTCGGTCGAGTCGCCGATCCCGGCCCGCTCCTGCACCCGCGTGCCGGGCAGCCAGATCGCCGACCCCGAGTACGCCGACGTCCCGCCGAGCACCCCCGTCTTCTCCAGGACCGCCGTCCGCAGCCCGGCCGAGGCCGCGGCGAGCGCCCCCGCCATCGCGCCGGCCCCCGAACCGGCCACCACCACGTCGTATTCGTCGTCCCACGATTCCCCGGCGTTTCCCACGTGACGTCCCCTCCGAGCCTCGGGTGCTGGCGCGGCCACAAGGTAAGCGGGGCCGCGGCGCACCGGGACGCCCGGTCCCACTGACCGGTATCGACGATCGCGGGACGTGCCGGGACTCCGGATATTGTTCCTTGTCAGCACCGGAAAGGACGTGGGGGAGGATCGTGGCGAGGATCGCGTCGGCGAGGCTGTCCGCCGAGCCGAGCTCACCCGAGCAGCACGACCGCCGCCAGCGCATACTGCGCGCGGCGGCGCGCATCGGCGCGGAGAAGTCCCTCGAGCGCGTCCAGATGCACGAGGTGGCGAAGGCCGCCGGCGTGGCGATCGGCACCCTGTACCGGTACTTCCCGTCGAAGGTCCACCTGTTCACCGGCGTGATGGCCGCGCAGGTCGACCGGCTCCGCGACCAGGTCACCGAGCCCGACCCGGACACCGCGCCCGAGGAGGCCGTCGCCGACCTGCTGGTGCAGGCCAGCCGGTACCTGATGGCGCAGCCGGTGCTGTCGACGTCGATGCTGCACGCGTCCAACACCGCGCACGTCGCGACGGTCGCCGACACCGTCCACATCGACAACACCTTCCGCGAGATCCTGCTGCGCGCCGTGGGCATCGAGGTGCCGACCGCGCAGGACGTCACGCTCGTCCGGCTGCTGATGCAGTGCTGGTACGGCGTGCTCCAGTCGAGCCTCAACGGGCGCGCGTCCATGGCGGACGTGGAGAGCGACATCCGGCTGGCCTGCAAGCTCCTCCTCGCGCCGCGCTCGAACGCCCCCGGGAACGCGCCCGGCAATGCGCATGGCAACGCGCCTGGGAACGCCGCGGGGAACGCCCCCGGGAAGGCCCCCGAGTAGGCGCTCCCGTTCATCGGGATCGTCCCGGCGGGGCATACCGGGCCGCGGTTAGCGTTCCGGCATGAATCGCTACGACGGCGTGAAAGTGCTCCTGACCGGGGCCGCGTCGGGCATCGGACGCGCCACCGCGCACCGGCTCGCCGCCGAGGGCGCCGCGGTCTACGCCGTGGACCGGTCCGCGGACGGGCTCGCCGAGACCGCCGCCGGCGCCCCCGGCCCGGGGACGGTCGCCACGCGGGTCGCCGACGTCACCGACGAGCCCGCCGTGATCGCCGCGGTCGCCGGCGCGGCGGAGACGCTCGGCGGCATCGACGTCCTGGTCAACGTCGCGGGCGTGCACAAGACCACCCCGATCGGGACGCTGTCGGTCGCGGACCTGACGTGGATCTTCAACGTCAACCTCGTCGGCACCGCGCTGTTCTGCCGGGAGGCCCTCAAGCACCTCCCGGACGGCACCGGCGTCATCATCAACACCTCGTCGCTGTCGGCGACGCAGGGCAACCCGTACATGACGGCCTACTCGGCGTCCAAGGGCGCCGTGCTGGCGTTCTCGCTGAGCCTCGCGGCCGAGCTGACCGCGCGCCGCATCCGCGTCGTGCCGATCTCCCCCGGAACCGTCGACACCCCGCTGACCAGGGCCGACATGTTCCCCGAGGGGACCGACCTCAGCTACTTCACGCGGATCGTGTCGCCGTTCGGGGTCGCCGATCCCGCGCAGATCGCGTCCGTCATCGCGTTCGCCGGGTCGTCCGACGCCGGCTACCTGACCGGCGCCGAGCTGCGCGTCGACGGCGGCTCGCACCTGTAGCCCCCGGCACGTCCGGCCTCGCGGCCTCGTCCGGGACATCGAAAGGAAGACGTACATGGGACGCACCATCGCCGTGAGCGGGTCGGCCTCCGGCATCGGGAAGACGCTGGCGGAGCTGCTGCGCAAGCAGGGCGACGAGGTCGTCGGGGTCGATCTGCGCGACGCCGAGGTGTGCGCCGACCTCAGCACGGCCGAGGGGCGGATGCAGGCCGTCGCGGAGGTGCTGGAACGCTCCGGCGGCGCGCTCGACGGCGCCGTCGCCTGCGCCGGGGTGACCGGCCCGACGCCGCTGACCGTCCAGGTCAACTACTTCGGCGCGGTCGCGCTGCTGGACGGCCTGCGCCCGGCGCTCGCCGAGGCGGAGGCGCCGCGCGCCGCGGTGGTCGGCTCGATCTCCGGGACGCAGCCGGTGGACGACGCGGTGCTGCGCGCCTGCCTGGAGGGCGACGAGCCCGCCGCGCTCGCGGCGGCGGACCGGGTCCTGGCGGCGAAGCAGGGCAACCGGCTCTACCCGTCGTCGAAGTCGGCGCTCGCGCAGTGGCTGCGGCGCGTGGCGGTGACGCCGGAGTGGGCGGGCGCCGGGATCCCGCTGAACGCGATCGCGCCCGGCGTCGTCCGGACGCCGATGAGCGCGCCGCTGTTCGAGGACGAGAAGATGTTCAAGATCATGAACGAGGCGGTGCCGATGCCGCTGAACGGCTACGCGGACGCGATCGTCATCGCCGAGGCGCTGGCCTGGCTGGTGTCGCCCGCGAACTCGCACATGGCGGGCCAGGTCGTCTACGTGGACGGCGGCGCCGAGGCGACCCTCCGGGGCCCGTCCGTCTTCTGACCTGTACCGTCTTCTGAGCTGTACGGTCGTGTGACCGGAAGACGCCGAAGGCCGCCCCTCCGCGCCGGGGGCGGCCTTCGGGCGTTCGCGGGGTCAGCCGGCGTTGGTGCCGGTGGTGTCCAGCTTCGCCACGCTGTAGGCGGCGTAGGTCCGGTGCGGGTCGCGGTCCGCGAAGTACGGCGTGACCTGCGCGCCGAACTCCTCGACGGAGAACACGCCGTCCGCGGCGGTGAACTTCTGCTCGACGGTCGGCGCGGCCATCAGCGCGACCATGTCGCCGTACACGATGAACACCTGGCCGCTGATCTTCTCCGCCGCGGGCGAGGCGAGGTAGCCGACGAACGTGCCGACGCGCTCGGGCGCCATCGCGTCCAGGCCGCCGGGGGAGGTGCCCTCGCCGAAGGTCGCCTCGGTCATCGAGGTGCGCGCGCGCGGGCAGATCGCGTTGGCGCGGACCCCGTACCGGCCGAGCCCGGCGGACGTGGACAGGGTGAGCGCGACGATGCCGGCCTTGGCGGCGGAGTAGTTCGGCTGGCCCGCCGACCCGAACAGGAACGCCTCGGACGCGGTGTTGACCACGCGGCCGTAGACCGGGCCGCCTGCGGCCTTGCTCGCCGCCCGCCAGTGCACGGCCGCGGCGCGCGACACCGCCGCGTGCCCCTTCAGGTGGACGTGGATCACGTCGTCCCAGTCCGACTCGGACAGGTTGAACAGCATCTTGTCGCGCAGCACGCCGGCGTTGTTGACCAGCACGTCCAGCGAGCCGTAGGTGTCGACGGCGGCGGAGACGAGGGTGTCGCCCATGGACCAGTCGCCGACGTCCCCGGTGACCGCGATCGCGTTGCCGCCCGCCCCGGTGATCTCGGCGACGACCTTCTCGGCGGCCGGGCCCACGTCGTTGACGACGACGTTGGCGCCCTGCGCGGCCAGCGCGAGGGCCTCGGCGCGGCCCAGCCCGGCGCCCGCGCCGGTGACGATGGCGGTGCGGCCCGCCAGGGAGAGGTCAGCGTTCATCGGTGCTCCCGGTATGTCCGTGCGTTTCGGCCGGACCGGAGACTAGTACGTATTCTAGTTGGCGCGCGGCGACGGTCCCGCTCAGCGGGCCCGTCCCGCGTCCGTGGTCAGCGGGGACCGGTGAGTGGGACGTCGTTTGCCAGCCGCAAGAACGAATTCTAGTCTCGCCGCCATGACACTTCAGCTGGCGACCCTGTTCGAGGCGGTGGCCGCGGCCGTGCCGGACCGCCTCGCCGTCGTCTGCGGCGGGCGCAGGCTGACCTTCGAGCAGCTCGACGCGCGCGCTGACGCCGTGGCGCGCGCGCTGCGCACGGCGGGCATCGGCCCAGGGGAGCACGTCGGCGTCCACATGCCGAACGGCACCGAGTACGTCGAGACGCTGCTCGGCTGCCTGAAGGCCAGGGCCGTCCCGGTCAACATCAACTACCGGTACACCGACCGCGAGCTGCGCCACCTCTACACCGACGCGGGGCTCGCCGCCCTCGTCGTCGACGAGGAGTACGCGCCGGCCGCCGCGCGCGTCGCGCACGACTGCCCCCGCCTCCGCCACGTCGAGATCGTCCGCCCGGACCCGACCGCCGCAAACGAGCCCGCCGCAAACGCCGCAGGCAGCGCGGCAGGCGACGCGGCAGGCGACGTGGCGGGCGGCGTGGGGGGCGGCGTGGCGGGCGGCGGGCTGGAGTGGCCGTCGCGGATCAGCGTCCGCGACTACGACGCCGAACCGGGCGAGGCCGACCCGTCCCTGCGCGAGGGCCGCAGCCCCGACGACCACTACGTCCTCTACACCGGCGGGACGACCGGGCTGCCCAAAGGCGTCGTGTGGCGGCACGAGGACTTCTACATGGCCGCCGTCAGCGGCGGGAACCCGTACGGCGACCCGCACCTCACCGCCGAGGACCTGGCCGCCGCCGCGAAGGCCGGCACCGGGTTCGGCTACCTGCTGACGATGCCGCTGATGCACGGCGCCGCCGCCTACACGCTGCTCATCGCCCTGTTCACCGGCTCCCACGCGATCCTGGCGCGCCGCTTCGCCCCGGTCGCGACGCTGCGCCTGATCGAACGCGAGAAGCCGATGATCGTCACGGTGGTCGGCGACGCGATCGCCCGTCCGCTCGCCGACGCGATCCGCGCGCACGGCGCCGAAGCCGACCTGTCGTCGGTGAAGGTCGTCGGCTCGGGCGGCGCGATCTTCTCGCGCAGCGTCCAGGAGGAGATCGCCGAGCTGATCCCGGGCGTCTACATCAACAACGGGTTCGGCGCGTCCGAGTCCGGGGTGGACGGCAGCGTCCAGGTCGGCGCGGACGGGCTGATGCGGATCGCCCCGAGCCCGCGCCTCACCGTCGTCGACGATGCCATGAACCCGATCCCGCCCGGCTCGGACGAGATCGGCGTCGTCGCCCGGTCCGGACACGTCCCGCTCGGCTACCACAACGACCCGGAGAAGACCGCCCGCACGTTCCCCGTGATCGGCGGGACGCGGTGGGCGGTCCTCGGCGACATGGCCCGCGTCGAGGCCGACGGCACCACCGTCGTGCTCGGCCGCGGCTCCGGCTGCGTCAACACCGGCGGCGAGAAGGTCTTCCCCGAGGAGGTCGAGCAGGCCCTCAAGGCGCACCCCGCCGTCATGGACGCGCTGGTCGCGGGCGTCCCGGACGACCGGTTCGGCGAGCGCGTCGCCGCCGTCGTCGAGCTGCGCGCCGGCGCGTCCGCCACCGCCGAAGACCTGCGGGCGCACTGCCGCGCGCACCTCGCCGGCTACAAGATCCCGGCGCTGGTCGCGTTCACGGACGCGGTCGTCCGCTCGCCGAGCGGCAAGGCCGACTACCGCTGGGCCAAGCGCTTCCTCACCACCTCCCGTTGAGTTGCGGCGTGCCGCCCTCGTTCAGGCGCGGGCGAGGGCGCGCCACAGCTCAACGACGAACCTCGAGAAGGAGATCCTCATGGCCGAGGCCGTGATCGTCGACGCCGTCCGGACGCCGGTCGGCAAGCGCTACGGCGCGCTGTCCGGGCTGCATCCGGCGCAGCTGCTCGGCCTGGCGCAGAAGGGGCTGCTGGAGCGCGCGGGCGTCGACCCCGCCGCGGTCGGGCAGGTCGTCGGCGGCTGCGTGACACAGGTCGGCGAGCAGTCCAACAACGTCACCCGCAACGCCTGGCTGTATGCGGGCCTGCCGTTCACGACGGCCTGCACGACGATCGACTGCGCGTGCGGCTCGTCGCAGCAGGCGGTGCACCTGGTCGCGGGGCTGATCGCGGCCGGCGCGATCGACGCGGGCATCGGCTGCGGCGTCGAGGCGATGAGCCGGGTGTTCCTCGGCCAGGCCCTCGCGCCCGGCACCGGCAGCCCGGCGCCCGACGGCTGGGAGATCGACTACCCCGACCAGTTCACCGCCGCCGAGCGGATCGCGAGGAAGCGCGGCATCACCCGTGCGGACGCCGACGCGCTCGGCGTCGCGTCGCAGGCCAGGGCGCGGCGCGCGTGGGACGAGGACCGGTTCGCCGGGCAGATCGTCGAGATCGAGGCGCCCGTCATGACCAGGGAGGGCCCGACCGGCGAGACCGCCGTCGTCAGCCGCGACCAGGGGCTGCGCGACACCACCGCCGAGGCGCTCGCGAAGCTGAACCCGGTCATCCCGGACGGCATCCACACCGCCGGGAACTCCTCGCAGATCAGCGACGGCGCCGCCGCGGTGCTGCTGATGTCGGCGGAGAAGGCCGCCGCGCTCGGGCTGCGGCCGCGCGCCCGGATCGTCGCGTCCGGCATGGTCGGCTCCGACCCCTACTACCACCTGGACGGCCCGGTCGAGGCGACCTCGCACGTGCTCGACCGCGCCGGGATGAAGCTCTCCGACATCGACCTCGTCGAGATCAACGAGGCGTTCGCGTCGGTCGTGCTGTCGTGGGCGTCGGTGCACGAGCCGGACATGGACAAGGTCAACGTCAACGGCGGCGCCATCGCCCTCGGCCACGCCGTCGGCTCCACCGGCGCCCGCCTGATCACCCAGGCCGTGAACGAGCTGGAGCGCGCGGACAAGTCCACCGCGCTCGTCACCATGTGCGCCGGCGGCGCGCACTCCACGGCCACCATCATCGAACGGATCTGAGGACTCACGCACATGACCATCGGGCTGACCGAGGAGCACCGCGACCTGCGCGACGCGGTGCGGGCCTTCACGTCCCGGCAGGTGACGCAGGCCGCCGTCCGCGCGGCCGTCGACGCCGGGGCCGAGAAGGCGCCGGCGTTCTGGGACGACCTCGCCGGGCAGGGGCTGCTCGGCCTGCACCTGCCGGAGGATGCGGGCGGCGCCGGGTACGGGCTGGTCGAGCTGGCCGTCGTGGTCGAGGAGCTCGGCCGCGCGATGACCCCCGGGCCGTTCCTGCCGACCGTCCTCGCGAGCGCGGTGCTGCACCGGGCCGGGCACTCCGCGCACCTGGAAGGGCTCGCGTCCGGCGCGACGCTCGGCGCGGTCGGGCTGGAGGCGGGCGGGCTGACGCTGTCGCGTTCCGGCGGCGTCGTCACGCTGACCGGCGTCTCCGCGCCGGTGCTCGGCGGGCAGCTCGCCGACGTGTTCGTGCTGCCCGCTACCGACGGCGACGCGACGGCATGGGTCGTCCTGCCGCGCGACGCCGTCACCGTCGAGGCGCTGCCGAGCCACGACCTCACCCGGCGCCTGGCCAGGGTCGGGTTGGAGAACGCAACCGTCCCCGCGGAGTCGGTTGTGAACCTGGACTCGCAGGACGTCCTCGACCTCGCCGCGACGCTGTTCGCCGCCGAGGCGTCCGGCCTCGCCGACTGGGCGACCACCACCGCTGCCGAGTACGCCAAGGTCCGTGAGCAGTTCGGCCGCCCCATCGGCCAGTTCCAGGGCGTCAAGCACCGCTGCGCCCGGATGCTCGCCCACGCCGAGCAGGCCCGCGCCTGCGCCTGGGACGCCGCCCGCGCCCAGGACGAATCCCGCGCCCAGCACGGATCCGGGGCCCAGCACGGATCCGGGGCCCAGCACGAATCCGGCGCCCAGTACGGATCCGGCGCGAAGCGCGGCGAGGCGTCCCTCGCGGCCGCCGTCGCCGGCGCCACCAGCGTCCAAGCCGCGTTCCAGACCGCCAAGGACTGCATCCAGACCCTCGGCGGCATCGGCTTCACCTGGGAGCACGACGCGAGCCTCTACCTGCGCCGCACCCAGACGCTGCGCGTCCTGCTCGGCTCCACCGCGTCGTGGCGGCGCCGCGTCGCGTCCCTCACCCTCGCCGGCGTCCGCCGCGAACTCGGCGTCGACCTGCCGCCGGAGGCCGAGGCCGTCCGCGCCGAGATCCGCGCCGAACTCGAACCCGCGAAGGCCCTCACCGACAAGGAGCGCACCCGCTACCTCGCCGACCGCGGCTACACCGCCCCGCACTTCCCCGCCCCCTGGGGCAAGGGCGCCGACGCCGTCGCCCAGCTCGTCATCTCCGAGGAGATGCGCGCCGCGGACCTGCGCGCCCACGACATGATCATCGGCAACTGGGTCGTCCCGACGCTGATCGCGCACGGCTCGCCCGCCCAGCACGAGCGCTTCCTGCCCGCCTCGCTGCGCGGCGACATCCGCTGGTGCCAGCTGTTCTCCGAGCCCGGCGCCGGCTCCGACCTCGCCGCCCTGTCCACCCGCGCCGAGAAGGTCGACGGCGGCTGGACGATCACCGGGCAGAAGGTCTGGACGTCCATGGCCCGCCAGGCCGACTGGGGGATCCTGCTCGCCCGCACCGACCCGTCCGTCCCCAAGCACAAGGGCCTGTCCTACTTCCTGCTGGACATGAAGTCGCCCGGGATCGACATCCGCCCGCTGCGCGAGCTGACCGGCGACGAGCTGTTCAACGAGGTGTTCCTCGACGGCGTCTTCATCCCCGACGACCTGCTCGTCGCCGGGCCCGGCGACGGCTGGAAGCTCGCCCGCACCACCCTCGCCAACGAGCGCGTCTCGCTGTCCAACGACTCGTCCCTCGGCAGCGGCGGCGAGGCCCTCCTCCAGCTCGCCGCCGGGGGCGCCGACGACGAGCGCCTCACCACCCTCGGCGGCATCCTCTGCGACGCCCAGTCCAGCAGCCTGTTCGGGCTGCGCACCACGCTGCGCTCCCTCGCCGGCGGCCAGCCCGGCGCCGAGTCCAGCATCGGCAAGCTGATCGGCGTCGAGCACATCCAGCAGGTGTGGGAGACCGCCGTCGACTGGATCGGCGCGGACGCGCTGACCGGCGAGGGCCCCGGCGGCATGGGGGACCCGACCTGGATGTTCCTCAACTCCCGCAACATGTCGATCGCGGGCGGCACCACAGACGTCCAGCTCAACATCATCGGCGAGCGGCTCCTCGGGCTGCCCCGCGACCCGCAGCCCGCCGGGAGGGCCTGATGCCGATGGACCTGCAGGCCGACCGCCGCTCCTGCGGCGTGGACGGCGCCGCCGCCGCGGCCCGCCGGGTGATCGGCGCGCTCGTCCGGGCGGGCGACATCTCCGGCGCCGACATGGCCGACATCGCCGACCGCCTCAACGCCGTCGCCGACGACCTCGAGGCCCAGGCCCCGCCGCTGCGCGACCGCCTGGTGAACATGTGGCGCGGCGACGGCAACACCCGCCACGACCCGGCGACCGGCCCGGAGAACCCGATCGCGCCGCCGCTCGCCTACGTCGGCCGCCCCGACGGATCCATCGAGAGCACCGTCACGCTGGACCTGCCCTACCAGGGCCCGCCGTCCAGCGTCCACGGCGGCGTCTCCGCCCTCATGCTCGACCACACCCTCGGCGTCGCGAACGGGTGGGCCGGCACGTCCGGCATGACGGCGGAGCTGACCCTCCGCTACCACCACCTGACGCCGCTGTTCGAGCCCCTGACGGTCACCGCCCGCCAGGTCTCCGTCGACGGCCGCAAGATCCGCACCACCGGCGCCATCAGCGCGAACGGCCGCGACTGCGTCACCGCCGAAGGCCTGTTCATAGCCAAATACCCACCCCGCCCCCGCTGACCGGCGCCACCCGCCCGTACGGTGATTGGGCTAATCTATGTAGATGCCGTCTACGTAGAGTGGAGCTACATTGGCGGGGTTCATCGGGCGGGACGCGGAGCTCGCCGTCCTGCGCAAGCGGCTGGAACGGGTCGCCAGGACCGGGACGGGAGCGGCACTCGCGCTGCGCGGGCGGCGGCAGGTGGGCAAGTCCCGGCTCGTCCAGGAGTTCTGCGACCGCGCCGGCGTGCCGTACGTGTTCTCCACCGCCACCAAGGGCGCCTCGCCGATCGAGGCGGTGGACGCCTTCCTCCGGGACGTCAGGGAGTCGGCGCTGCCGGCGGACCCCGAACTCGTGCCGACGCTGCAGAACGGCAGCTGGCCGGACGCCTTCCGGGTGCTGGCCTCGGTGCTGCCGGACGCGCCGTCCATCCTCGTCCTGGACGAGCTGCCCTGGCTGGCCGAGCAGGACGCGCTGTTCGACGGCGCGCTGCAGACGGGCTGGGACCGGCTCCTGTCGTCCAAGCCCGTGCTGCTCCTGCTGCTCGGCAGCGACGTGCACATGATGGAGCGGCTCACCGCCTACGACCGGCCGTTCTACGGGCGCGCCGACACCATGGCCCTCGGCCCGCTGAACCCGGCGGACCTGAGCGACGCCCTCGGGCTGGGGGCGGCGGACGCCATCGACGCGCACCTGGTGTCGGGCGGGCTGCCCGGGATCGTCCGCACCTGGCCGCACGGGACGCCCGCGCTGGAGTTCCTCGAGGAGGAGTGCGGCGACCCCGCGGCGGCGCTGTTCGGCGTCCCGGAGGCGTCGCTGCTCGCCGAGTTCCCCAACCCCGACGTCTCCCGCCGCGTCATCGAGGCGGTCGGGGCCGGCGACCGCACGCACGCCAACATCGCGGCGTCCGCCGGCAGCCGCGACGGCGCCCTCCCGTCGGGGACGCTCTCGCCCCTGCTGCGGCGCCTCACCGAGGAGAAGCGGATCATCGCGGTCGACGAGCCGCTGTCGGCGCGGCCCGGCAAGCCCGCCCTCTACCGCATCGCCGACAGCAACCTGCGGCTGTACCTGGCGGCGCTGCGGGCGGCGCACGAGCAGGCGCGGCGGGGCCGCCCGGAGGCGGGCTTCCGGATCGTCCGGCGGCGCTGGACCTCGTGGCGCGGGCGCGCCGTCGAGCCGCTGGTGCGGCAGGCCCTCGAGCGCGCGGACCTGCCCTGGCCGGAGGTGGAGGCGGTCGGCGGATGGTGGAACCGGCGGTTCGATCCCGAGGTCGACCTGGTCGGGGCCGACCGCGCGCCCGTCGCGGGCCGCATCGCGTTCGCCGGGTCGGTCAAGTGGCTCGCCGGCCCCTTCGACGACCACGACCTCGCCGGGCTGCGGCGCGCGGCCGTCCAGGTCCCGGGGCTCGACCCGGCCGCGGCCGGGCTCGTGGTGGTGTCCCTGTCCGGCGTCCAGGCGCGCGACGGCGTCGACCTCGTCTGGACGCCGGAGGACGTGGTGGCCGCCTGGCGCTCCTGATCCCGGATCAGCCGAGGGTCTTCTCCACCTCGCGGCGGATGACCTTGCCGGTGGCGTTGCGGGGGAGCGGGTCGGTGGTGATCTTCCAGCGGGACGGGACCTTGAAGTAGGCGAGGCGGTCGCGGGCGAACGCGGCCAGGTCCGCCTCGGCGGCGGGGGCGCCGCCGAAGACGACGACGGCGAGGACCTCCTGGCCGAGGTCGGGGTGCGGGACGCCGAGGACGATGCACTCGCGCACGCCCGGGTACTCGGCGAGGGCGTTCTCGATCTCGGCCGGGTAGACGTTCTCGCCGCCGCGGATGATCAGGTCGGAGCGGCGGGCGGTGAGGCGGAGGCGGCCCTGCTCGACCGTGCCGATGTCGCCGGTGCGCAGCCAGCGGCCGGGGCCGATGGCGCGGGCGGTGGCCTCGTCGTCGCGCCAGTAGCCGAGCATGTTGTAGGCGCTGCGGACGCAGACCTCGCCCTCCTCGCCCTCGGGCAGCGGCTTGCCGCCGGCGTCGCGGATCTCCAGCGCGACGCCGGCGACGGGGCGGCCGAGCGTGCCCGGCGCCTCGGCGAGGTCCATGGGGGACGCGACGGCGACGCCGGTGCAGGTCTCGGTGAGGCCGTAGCTGTCGACGAGGGCGTTCGCGGCGGGCGGGAACGCGGCGCGCAGCTTCTCCTTGAACGCCGGGGAGGACGGCGCGGACGCCAGCGCGAACCCGGTGAGCGAGGACGTGTCGTAGCGGGACAGGTCGCCGTGCTCGATCATCCGGTTCGCCATCGTCGGGACGGCGCCCCAGTTCGTCACGCGCTCCTTCTCGATCAGCCGCAGGACCTTGTCGACGTCGAACGCGCCCTCGTGCATGACGATGGCGGTGCCGGTGGCGAGCCGGGGGACGGCGAGGTTGTGCAGGCTGGCGATGTGGAAGAGGGGGAGCGCGAGGAGGTAGCGGCGGGACGCGGGGTCGGCGGGGTCGCCGAACGCGGTCAGCAGCGCGTCGTTCAGCCGGTGGTACTCGATCACCGAGGTCAGGTTGCGGTGCGAGTGCACCGCCCCCTTCGGGCGGCCTGACGTGCCGCTGGTGTAGAGGATGACCGCCGGGTCGTCCTCGGCGACGTCCGGCAGGTCGAAACCGGCGGACGGGTACCGGGCGGCGAGTGCCGGGACGTCCTCCTCGATCGTCAGCACGCGGGTACCGGACGGCATCTGCGCGGCGCGCTTGGCGTCGGCGATGACGAGCGCCGGTTCGGTGTGGCCGAGGGCGTACTCGATCTCGCGGGGCGCCCACCAGGCGTTGTAGCCGACGGCGATGGCGCCCGCCGCGATCGCGCCCCAGAACGCGACGATCCATTCCGGGGTGTTGGCGGCGTCGATGGCGACGCGGTCGCCGGGCCGCACGCCGTGCTCGTCGCGCAGCGCCTTCGCCAGCGACGCGGCCTGCGCGGCGTGCTCGGCGAAGCTCAGCCGGCGGTCCGCGGTGACGATGTAGTCGCGGTCGCCGAGGGCGGCGGACCGGGCGAGCACCTCGCCGAGGCTGCGGGCCCGTCCGGCGAACACCGGCAGCCGGGTGCCGAGCACCTCCTCCTCGCGCAGTTCGAACTCGCCGCCGGGGCCGGTCAGCCGCTGCATGATCTCCATCGCCGTCGTGGGCATCGAGCCTCCTCCTCGCGTGGCCGAAGGCTCTCACCCCGGCCGCGGGGACCAGCGGGTCTTTCCGCTGAGCGAGACCGGACCGCAGGGTACCCGGCCTGCTTGGAGCGTTCCCGGTGAGCGGGACTGCGGCTATTGCGTGGGCCGCGTCACATCACCATGACCGCACCAGGACGGATGCAGGGGGGATGACATGGGAAGCCTCGACGGCAAGGTCGCGATCGTCACCGGTGCGGGCCAGGGCGTCGGCCAGGGCATCGCGCTGGCGCTGGCGTCGGAGGGCGCGGCGATCGCCGTGCTCGGCCGGACGCCCGACAAGCTGGAGACGACGTGCGACCTGGTCCGGGAGCGGGGCGCGGACGCCGAGCCGTTCGCCTGCGACGTGGCCGACACGGGGGCGATCCCCGGCGTGGTGGACGCGGTCGCGGGCCGGTTCGGGGGCGTCGACATCCTCGTCAACAACGCCTATTCGGGCGGGTACGGGCCGCTGCTGGAGATGAGCGACGAGAAGTTCCAGCGGGGCTTCGTGTCCGGCCCGTTCGCGGCGTTCGCGTTCATGAAGGCGTGCCATCCGCTGATGAAGGCGCGGGGCGGCGGCAACATCGTCAACCTCGTGACGTCGGCGATGGTGCGCTGGGACCCGACGACGTACGGCGCGTACGCGGCGGCCAAGCAGGCGCTGCGGTCGCTGACCCGGACGGCCGCCGCCGAGTGGGGCCCGGACGGGATCCGCGCCAACTCCATCGCCCCGCATGCCCTCTCACCTGGGCTGAAGCGGTGGACGGAGGCGTTCCCGGAGGCGGCGGAGGAGTTCCGCAAGACGATCCCGCTCGGCTACATCGGCGACTGCGAGGCCGACATCGGCAACGCCGTCGTCGCCCTCGTCCAGCCGGGCCTGCGCTACCTGACCGGCGCGACCGTGCCGCTGGACGGCGGCCAGGCCTACTTCGGCTGACACCGCCCGCTTCGGCTGATCACGAGACCACGCCCCCCGCCGTACCCCACCCACCCCACCGCCGCTTCGCCGCGGCCGGTGAAAGGAGACACGGCCGAATGAAGGTCGAGAAGATCGGGCGCCTCGCTGCGGGCGCCCTCGCGGTGACGCTGCTGGCGTCCTGCGCCAGCTCGCGGTCCGGCACGGACACGACGTCCGGCGGCGGCGGGACGCGCGACGGCGGCACGACCGGCGCCGCCGCGTCCGCCACGTCGTTCGGGACGTTGCCGTCCCCGTGCGGCAAGGGCGACGCGAAGGGGTCCACGGACCAGGGCGTCACCGACGGCGAGATCCGCATCGGGTTCGGCGACGACCGTGGGTTCACCTCCGCGCCGGGCCTGTCCAAGGAGATGGGCGACGCGGTCAGCGCCATGATCGACTGGTGCAACCAGCAGGGCGGCATCAACGGGCGCACGATCAAGGGCGACCAGTACGACGCCGCCTACACCCAGTCGGTGAAGGTGGTGCAGCAGGCCTGCAAGCAGGACTTCATGCTGGTCGGGCAGGGCTTCGCGATGGACGACGCCGCCGAGCAGTACCGGGTCGGCTGCAAGCTGCCGACCGTCGCCGGCTACACCGTCGGCCCGAACGCGGCGATGGGGCCGATGAAGTTCGAGGCCGTCCCGTACCCGGTGGACATGATGAACATCGGGGCGCTGCGGATCGCGGAGAAGCAGTTCCCCGACTTCAAGGGCAAGACGGACGTGCTGCACTCGACGTCCCCGGCGGTCGAGACCGGCTCCGGCAAGGTCGCCGCGGCGATGAACTCGATCGGCGTCAAGCCGATGGACTGCGGCATCAAGCTGAACGACGCCGGTGAGAGCAGCTACATGCCGTTCGCGCAGAAGATCAAGAAGTGCGGCGCGCAGTACCTGTGGACGTCCGACTCGCCGGACCCCGGGCAGTTCAGCCTGCTGGAGACGATCGACCGGGCGGGCGTGAAGCCGACCTACCTGTTCGAGGCGACCTGGTACAGCACGCTGGTCTCGCAGTGGAACAAGGCGGGGATCGGCAACAACATCAACGTCGGCATGATCTTCCAGCCGTTCGAGAACGCGGCGAAGGTGCCCGCGGTCAAGCAGTACATGGACATCGTCAACGCCCACCACGGCAAGGTCGCGCTGCTCGGCATGCAGGCGACGTCGGCGTTCCTGCTGTGGGCGCAGGCGGCCAAGACCTGCGGGTCGCAGCTGACCCGCCAGTGCATGGTGAACGAGCTGGCGAAGGTCCACGAGTGGACGGGCGGCGGGCTGCACGCGCCGACCGACCCGGGCGCGAACAAGCCCGCGTCCTGCGCGCTGATGGTGCGGCTGAACGGGACGAAGTTCGAGCAGGTCTTCCCGAAGAACGTCGGCGAGTTCGAGTGCGGCGGCGACTTCGTGGTCAAGACCGACCCGAAGACCTGGGGCACCTCGCTGAACGGCGACCGCACGTCGACGAAGTTCCTGACCGGCGACGTCATCAAGCCCCAGTCCTCCTGATTCCGCCGGAGGCGCGACATATGGCGGTGAATCAATGACGACGTTCCTGACCTACACGATCCTCGGCCTGGTGCTCGGCGCGGTGTACTCCATCGCGGCGTCGGGGCTGGTGCTGACCTACACCACCTCGGGCATCTTCAACTTCGCGCACGGCGCGCAGGCCATGTTCGGGACGTTCCTGTACTGGCAGGTCCAGCAGTGGGGCTGGCCGGCGTGGCTGGCGCTCGTCGCGGTGATCGGGGTGGTGGGCCCGGCGATGGGCGCTGCCCTGCACGCCGTGATCATGAAGGGGCTGCGCGGCACCGCGGACGTCACGAAGATCATCGTGACGGTGGCGGTCCTGCTCGGCACGGTGTACCTCGCGCAGTGGGTCTGGGACCCCGACGAGGCCCGCACCGTGGACATGTTCTTCGGCTCCGGCGCGAAGATCACGCTCGGCGGGGTCGAGATCCGCTACCACGAGCTGGTATGCCTGGCCGCGGCGGTCGCGATCGCCGCCGGCCTGCGGGTGCTGTTCACCCGCACCCGCGCGGGCGTGGTGATGCGCGGCTCGGTCGACGACCCGGACCTGCTGCGCCTGAACGGGCACGACCCGGAGCGCGCCGCGATGCTGTCGTGGGCGCTCGGCTCCACCCTCGCGGTCCTCGCCGGGGTGCTGATCGTGCCGATCAGCGGCGGCGCGCTGGACGCCGACCAGCTGACCCTGCTGGTGATCGACGCGTTCGCGGCGGCGATGTTCGGCCGGCTGCGCAGCATCCCCCGCACGTTCGCGGGCGCGATGGTGCTGGGCCTCGCGGCGAACTACGTGCTGGCGTACCTGCCGTCCGCCGGGACGTTCACCGGCAACCTGCGGGTCTCGCTGCCGATGATCATTCTGTTCGTGGTGCTGGTGGTGCTGCCGCAGGACCGGCTGCGCGGCGCAGCCGTCCGGACCCGCGAGCGGTACCGGCCGCCGACCGTCCGCTCGGCGGCGGTGTGGGGCGCGGTCCTGGTCGCGGGCGTGTACCTGTACAGCCTGCTGCTGTCGGACTCCGGCATCACGACGTTCGCGCTCGGCATGACGTTCGCGATCATCGCGCTGTCGCTGACCGTCCTCACCGGCTACGCGGGCGAGCTGAACCTCGCGCCGCTGTCGTTCGGCGCGGTCGCGACGGTCGTCGCCTTCCACTTCGGGGTGCACGGCACCGGCCTGGACGCGCGGCTGAACGTGCAGGGGATCCTGCTGGCCGTGGTGGCGGCGGCGCTGGTCGGCGGGCTCGTCGCGCTCCCGGCGCTGCGGCTGCGCGGCCTGTACCTGGCGCTCGCCACGCTCGCGTTCGGCGAGTTCCTGTCGAACATGGTGTTGCGCGACACGACCGAGCACAAGCTGTTCGGGGTGAAGTTCACCCTGTTCCCGGGCGGGTCGCTGGTCGTCCCACCCCTGAAGATCGGGCCGCTCGACCTGCGGGACGGGACGTCCTCGCTGATGACGGCGACCGTGCTGTTCGCGCTGATCGGCGTCGGGCTCGCGGCGCTGCGCAGCAGCGGGTACGGGCGGCGGCTCGCGGCGATGAAGGACAGCCCGGCCGCGACGGCGATGCTCGGGCAGAACCTGATCCGGCTGAAGCTGAGCGTCTTCATGATCTCCGCGGCGATCGCGGGGCTCGGCGGCGTGCTGATGGCGTCCGCGACCGGCACCGTCGCGCAGGAGAACTTCACCTTCGTCGGCAGCCTCGGCCTGCTGATGCTCGTCGTGGTCGCCGGGATCGGCTACATCAGCGGCGCGCTGGCCGGCGGGCTGATGGCGGGCGTCGGGTCCGCCGTACTGGTCGCCACGTTCAACGACCTGGCGCTGAGCCACGAGAGCATGGCGAACATCTACACCGCGCTCGGCCACCTCGTCCTGGTGATGACCGCGCTGGTCGGGATGGGCGTCGGCCGCAACCCGAGCGGGTTCGTCCACGACATCGCCGACTCCTACCGGAGGCTGCGCGGCGCCAGGCCCGTCCTGTACGGGGGCGGCGCGGTGGGCGCGGTGCTGTACGTCCTGGCGGTCACCGATGTGATCGGCGCCTGGACGTTCGCGATCGCCGCGCTGTGCGTGGTCATGCTGCTGCCGGTCGTCGGACGGATGATCACGGAAGAGCGCGGCGCCCGCGAGACGCCGCCGGAACTGGCGGGCGTGGACGAGCCGTACAGCGACGAGCTGCGGGCCAGGATCGACCGCGCGCTCGGGCTGCCGGCCGCGCACCGGCCGTCCCGTCCCGTGCCCGCCCTGAGGGGAGAAGCGAATGCCCCTGCTTGAAACCCGGGACATCACCGTCCGGTTCGGCGGCAACACCGCGGTCGACGGCGTCGGCCTCACCATGGACGAAGGGCAGATCACCGGCCTCATCGGGCCGAACGGCGCCGGCAAGACGACGATGTTCAACACCATCACCGGGCTCCAGAAGCCCGCGTCCGGGCAGGTGCTGCTGGACGGCGCCGACATCACCGGACTGTCCCCGGCCAAGCGCGCGCGGCGCGGCATGGCGCGCACCTTCCAGCGGCTGGAGCTGTTCCTGTCGCTGTCGGTGCGCGACAACGTCCGCGTCGCGGGCGACGTCCTGCGCAAGGGGTCCCGCAAGCAGCTCGACGAGGCCACCGACGCGGTCCTCGAACGGACGGGCCTGACCGACATCGCGGGCCGCGACGTGTCGGACGTCCCGATCGGGCGGGCCCGCGTCGTCGAGGTGGCGCGGGCGCTGATGACCTCGCCGCGCGTCCTGCTGCTCGACGAGCCCGCGTCCGGGCAGACCGAGCGGGAGACCGAGGCGTTCGCGGAGATGCTCACCGGCCTGGCCGCCGAGGGCCTCGCGATCTGCCTCGTCGAGCACGACCTGCCGCTCGTGATGCGGCTGTGCTCGGCGATCCACGTGCTGGACTACGGCGAGCTGATCGCGTCCGGGACGCCGCGGGAGATCCGCGAGTCGCCGAAGGTCATCGCCGCCTACATCGGCACCGAGGAGGCTCTCAAATGAGCGAAGCGAACCGGGGGGTGTGGGGGGTCGTCCCCCCACAGGGCGCACGCATGACCGGGACGGAGGCGGAGCCGCTGCTGGAACTGGCCGGCGTCCGCGCCGGATACGGCGCGATCGAGGTGCTGCACGGCGTCGACCTCGCCCTCAAGCCGGGCTCGTTGCTGGCGCTGCTCGGCCCCAACGGCGGCGGCAAGTCCACCACGATGCGTGTGTGCGCGGGCCTGCACCCGGCGACGGGCGGGGAACTGCGGCTCGCCGGACGGAAGGTGAACGGCATCTCCGCGCAGGACGCCGCGAAGCTCGGCGTCTGCTCGATCCCGGAGGGCCGGGGCGTGTTCCCGAACCTGACCGTCCGGGAGAACCTGTGGGCCGCGACCGGCACCGGCGCGCGGCTCGCCGACCTGGAGGAGAAGGCGTACGGCCGCTTCCCGATCCTCGGGAAGCGGCGCGACCAGCTCGCCGGGTCGATGTCCGGCGGCGAGCAGCAGATGCTCGCGCTGGCGCGGGCGCTCGGCACCGACCCCGCGGTGCTGCTGCTCGACGAGCTGTCCATGGGCCTCGCGCCCATGATCGTCACGCAGATGTACGACACGGTCGCCGGGCTGGTCGAGGAGGGCCTGTCGGTGCTGGTGGCCGAGCAGTTCGCGCGCGCCGTGCTGCCGATCGCCGACACCGCGGCGCTGATGCTGAACGGGCGGGTCGTGGCGACCGGGACGCCCGCCGAGATCGAGGGCCGGATGGCCGGCGACTACCTGGGAGGTTGACGATGCTCACCGAGGAACGACGCGAGAGGTTCAAGGACGACGTGGCCCGGCAGAAGCTGAGGGCCGACGGCCCGCGCTTCGACGGGGCGCTCCGCATCGCCGGCGCGCTCGCGATGGTCGTCGGGGTGGTCGGCGCGTTCGTCGCCTACAACGTCTCGCTCACGCAGGACGACATGCGCGACGTCGGGTCGCTGCAGACGCTCGCCATCGGCTTCCTGGCGGTGACGGTGCTCGGCGCCGCGCTGTACCTGGCGTCGGCCGTCACCCGCGTCCTGCGGCTGTGGCTCCTCCGCCAGCTCATGGAATCGCAGTCCCACACCGACCAGATCACCGCGGCGCTCGAATCGCGCTGAGGCCTGTCGCTCCCAGTCAGCGGGATGTCCGGAACGTCCGGGCATCCCGCTGATTAACGTCGAGTGGCCACCCACCTCGGGCCCGCGGCGACCCGCAAGACTCACCCAGGGAACTCGATGACCAAGGAAACCCCCGATGTGTTCACCCCGGCGAAGCTGGGGCCGATCACGCTGCGCAACCGCACCATCAAGGCGGCCACCTACGAGGGGCTGACCAGGAAGGGGCAGGTCACCGACGCGCTGATCGACTTCCACGTCCGGCACGCGCGCGGCGGCGTCGGGATGACGACCGTCGCGTACTGCGCGGTGGCGCCGGAGGGCCGGACCGACAGCCGGCAGATCCACTGGCGGGACGAGGCGATGCCCGGCCTGCGCAAGCTGACCGACGCCGTGCACGCCGAGGGCGCGGCCGTCCAGGCGCAGATCGGGCACGCGGGCCCGGTCGCCAACCCGAAGAGCAACAAGCTGCCCTCGCTCGCGCCGAGCCGCCACTTCCACCTGACGACGCAGACCGTCGCCAAGGCCGCCACGCACGCGGACATCGCGCGGGTCGTCGACGCGCACGCCCGCGCGGGCCGGATGGCGATCGAGGCGGGTTTCGACTCGATCGAGATCCACATGGGGCACAACTACCTGACCAGCTCGTTCCTCAGCCCCAAGGTCAACCACCGCAAGGACGAGTACGGCGGGTCGCTGGAGAACCGGGCCCGGCTCGCGCGCGACATCGGCCGCGCCGTCCGCGACGCCGTCGGCGACCGCATCGCGATCACCGCGAAGCTGAACATGGACGACGGCGTGCCCGGCGGCTTCTGGATCGACGAGGCCATCCAGGTCGCGCGGTGGCTGGAGGAGGACGGCTCGGTCGACGCCCTCCAGATGACCGCGGGCAGCTCGCTGCTCAACCCGATGTACCTGTTCAAGGGCGACGCGCCGCTGCACGAGTTCGCCGCCGTGATGAAGCAGCCGACGAAGCTCGGCATCAAGCTGATCGGCAAGCACTTCCTGAAGTCCTACCCGTACCAGGACCTCTACCTGCTGAAAGACGCCCGGCAGATCCGCGCCGCGGTGAAGCTCCCGATGATCCTGCTCGGCGGCGTGACCGACCGGGCCGGGATGGACACGGCGATGGCGGAGGGCTTCCAGTTCGTCGCGATGGCGCGGGCGCTGCTGCGCGAGCCCGACCTGATCAACCGGATCAAGGACGAGCCCGCCACCGGGTCGCTGTGCATCCACTGCAACAAGTGCATGACGGCGATCTACGGCGGCACGCACTGCGTCCTGTCCACCGAGCCGGCCTGGGGTGCCGCGAGTGCGTGACGAGACGATCGCGGACCTGCTGCTGGCGAGGCTCGGTGACGAGCGGCCCGGCCTGCGCAGCCGCGAGCGGACGTGGACGTGGGACGAGGTCGTCCGGGACAGCGCGGCGCGCGCCTCGCTGGCCCGCGGGTTGCGCCGGGACGGACCGTTCCACATCGGCGTGCTGCTCGACAACGTGCCCGAGTACGTGCTGTGGCTGGGCGCGGCGGCGCTGAGCGGCGCGACGATCGTCGGGATCAACCCGACCCGGACCGGCGCGTACCTGGAGCAGGAGGTCCGGCACACCGACCTCCAGCTGATCATCACGGACGCGGCGGGCGCGAAGCTGCTGGACGGCCTGGACGTCGGCGTCCCCCGCGACCGCTTCCTCCTGATCGACGACCCCGGCTACGCGCCGCTCGTCGAGCGGCACGCCTGCGAGCCCGAGCGCGACCCGGCGATCACCCCGAAGACGCAGATGCTGCTGCTGTTCACCTCCGGGACGACCGGCGCGTCCAAGGCGGCGCGCTGCTCGCAGGGCCGGCTCGCCGAGCTGGGCCGCAACAACAGCGCCAAGTACGACGTCAAGCGCGACGACATCAGCTACTGCCCGATGCCGCTGTTCCACGGCAACGCGCTGATGGCGCTGTGGGCGCCGTCGCTGGCCGCCGGCGCGTGCGTCGTGCTGACGCCGAAGTTCTCCGCGTCCGGGTTCCTGCCGGACGTCCGCTTCTACGGCGCGACGTTCTTCACCTACGTCGGCAAGGCGATCGGCTACATCCTCACCACGCCCGAGCAGCCCGACGACGCCGACAACACCCTCACGCACGGGTTCGGCACCGAGGCGTCCCCGGAGGACAAGGCCGCGTTCCTGCGCCGCTTCGGCGCGCAGCTCGTCGAGGGGTACGGGTCCAGCGAGGGCGCCGGGATGATCAAGCGGGTGCCGGACGCGCCGCCGACCGCGTTCGGCGTGCCGATGCACGACGGCGTCCGCATCGTGAACCCGGAGACCCGCGAGACGTGCGCCCGCGCCGTCCTCGACGGGTTCGGCCGCGTCGTCAACCCGGAGGAGGCGGTCGGCGAGATCGTCGACGTCGACGGCGCCGAGAAGTTCGAGGGGTACTACAAGAACCCCGAGGCGGACGCCGAGCGCGTCCGGCACGGCTGGTACTGGACGGGCGACCTCGGCTACATCGACGAGGCCGGGTTCCTGTACTTCGCGGGGCGGTCCGGCGACTGGATCCGCGTCGACTCCGAGAACATCTCCGCGCTGCTCACCCAGACCGTGATCCGCCGCCACCCGAGGATCGTGGACGCGGTCGCGTTCGGCGTCCCCGACCCGCGCTCCGGCGACCAGGTGATGGCCGCGATCGAGCTGCCGGACGGCGTGGAGTTCGAGGACCTGGACTTCGCCGCGTTCCTCACCGCGCAGGACGACCTCGGCACCAAGGGCGCGCCGCGCTTCGTCCGCGTCTCGCATGCGCTGCCGACGACCGGCTCCGGCAAGCTCAGCAAGAAGCAGCTGCAGCTCGAAGGCTGGCGCACCACCGACCCCGTCTACCGCTGGGCTGGCCGGGGCGCGCCCGACTACCGTCCGATGACCGAGGCGGACAAGGCGGCGCTCCGCGAGGAGTTCACCGCCAGCGGCCGCGAACGCTTCCTGCCCTGACCCGCCCGACCAGCCCCGACCCGCCCGACCCCCGGACACGGCCGAACCGACCCGACGACCACGAGAGGCGTACATGGATCTGCGTGAGTCCGCAGCGCACCAGGAACTGCGCGCGGAACTGAGGGCCTACTTCGCGGGCCTGCTGCCCCCGGACGTCCGCCGCCGGGCCGGCGAGGAGGGCGTCGGCGGCGGCACGTTCCGCGAGATCGTCAAGATGCTCGGCCAGGACGGCTGGCTCGGCTACGGCTGGCCCGCCGAGTACGGCGGGCAGGGCAAGTCGATCGCCGAGCAGTACGTGTTCTTCGACGAGGTGCAGCGCGCGGGCCTGCCGTTCCCGTTCGTCACCGTGAACACCGTCGGCCCGACGCTGATGCGGTACGGGACCGAGGAGCAGAAGAAGAGGTTCCTGCCCGGCATCCTCGCCGGCGACATCGTCTTCGCGATCGGCTACTCCGAGCCCGACGCCGGCACCGACCTGGCCTCGCTGCGCACCAAGGCCGTCCTGGACGGCGACCACTACGTCGTCGACGGCAACAAGGTGTTCACCAGCGGCGCCAACACCGCCGACTACGTCTGGCTCGCCGCGCGCACGAACCCGGACGTGCCGAAGCACAAGGGCATCTCGATCATCATCGTCCCGACCAGCGCGGACGGGTTCTCCTGGAGCCCGATCCAGACGGTCGGCGGGATGGTCGTGACCGCGACGTACTACAACGGCATCCGGGTCCCGGCGACCGAGGTCGTCGGGGAGGTCGACGGCGGCTGGCGGCTCATCACCACGCAGCTCAACCACGAGCGGATCGGGCTCGCCGCGCTCGGCGGCCGGATGATCCGGCTGTGGGAGGACGTCCGGGACTGGGCCCGCGAGAACGGCGTCATCGACCTGCCGTGGGTCCGCGCCGACCTCGCCCGCACCTACGCGCGGCTCGAGGCGATGCGGCTGATGAACTGGAAGATGACGATGGCCGTCGAGGCCGGGGAGCTGACCGGCGCGCAGGCGGGCGCCGCGAAGTCCTACGGCACCGAGACGCACATCTTCGTGCAGCGGACGCTCACCGGGATCCTCGGCGCGGCCGGCCGGATCCGCCCCGAGTCGCCGGGCGCGGTGCTGTACGGGCAGATCGAGCAGCTGTCCCGGCAGGGCATCGTCAACACCTTCGGCGGCGGCGTCAACGAGGTGCTGCGCGACATGGTCGCCGTTCAGGGGCTCGGGCTGCCGCGGGTGAAGCGCGCATGAGCGGCGCCGGCGAGGACTACGAGGAGCGCCTCCAGGCGTGGGTCGGGCGCGAGCTGGTCGCGCGGCGCCCCGGCCAGGACCCGGTGAACGTGCCGATGATCCGGCACTGGGTCGAGGCGATGGAGGACGCGAACCCGATCTACCTGGACGAGGACGCCGCGAAGGCCACCGGCCGCGACGGCGTCGTGGCGCCCGCGTCGATGATCCAGGCGTGGACGATGCGGGGCTACGCCGCGACCGTCCGCCCGCCGGCCGAGCCGAGCGGGTTCGACGAGCTGGTCGCGCTGCTCGCCGAGGGCGGCTACACCTCCGTCGTCGCCACCGACTCCGAGCTGGAGTTCGAGCGCGAGCTCGTCCCCGGCGACCACGTTTCCGTCGAGGAGCACGTCGAGTCGATCTCGCCGGAGAAGAAGACGGGGCTCGGTGCGGGCCGGTTCGTCAGCACGGTGAAGACGTACCGGGACGCGTCCGGCGAGGTCGTCGCCACGCAGCGGTGGCGGACGCTCCGGTTCCGCCCCGCCGAGAAGGCCGCGCCCGCCAAGGCGGCGGCCGAGAAGCCGGCGGAGGAGAAGCCGAAGGCGCTGCGGCCGCGGCCCGCGATCAACCCGGACAACGCGTTCTGGTTCGAGGCCGCCCGCGAGCACCGCCTCGTCATCCAGCGGTGCGCCGACTGCAAGTCGCTGCGGCACCCGCCCGGCCCCTGCTGCCCCCAGTGCGGCTCGTTCGCCTGGGACACCGTCGAGTCGTCCGGCCGGGGCCACGTCTACACCTTCACGGTCAACCACCACCCCCGGCACCCCGCGTTCGACTACCCCCTCGTCGTCGCGGTGATCGAGCTGGCCGAGGGCACCCGGCTGATCGCGAACATGACCGGCGTCGAGCCGGCGGACGTCGAGGTCGGCCTGCCCGTCGTCCTCGACTGGATCGACCCCGACCCTGACCTTTCGCTGCCGGTGTTCCGCCCGGCCGCACACGAGGAGCGCTGATGGACTTCACCCTGGGCGAGGAGCTGGAAGCGGTCAGGGACCTGGCCCGGCAGATCTTCACCGACCACGCCACGCAGGAGCGGATCCGCGCCGCCGAGCAGTCCGGCACCGGCACCGACCAGGCGCTCTGGGCCGAGCTCGCGTCCGCGGGCCTGCTCGGTGTCGCGCTGCCCGAGGACGCGGGCGGCGCCGGCCTCGGCGTCGAGGCGATGTGCGTCCTGCTGGAGGAGCAGGGACGCACCGTCGCGCCCGTCCCGCTGTGGCCGTCGCTCGCCGCCGCGCTCACCCTCGCCGCGCACAACACCTCCGGCCTGCTGGTGTCCGGCGTCGTCGACGGGACGGCCCGGCTCACGCTCGCGCTGGAGGAGTTCGCGCCCGCCGACCCGGCGCAACCGCGCTGCGAGGCCGTCCGCGACGGCGACGGATGGCGCCTCACCGGCACCAAGGCCTGCGTCCCCTACGCCAACGGCGCCGACTTCATGCTCGTCGCCGCCCGCACCCCGGGGGGCCCCGGCCTGTTCCTGCTCGGCACCGGCGTCGACGGGACGAGCTGGGAGCACACCGGCACCACCGCGCACGACGGCGCCGGAACCCTCGTCCTCGACGGCGCGCCCGCGCAGCAGCTCCCCGCCGGGTCCCTCGGCACCGCGCTGCGGCTGGCGCGCGTCGCGCTCGCCGCCGTCCAGACCGGCGTCGCCGACGGCGCGCTCCGGCTCGCCGCCGACTACCTCTCCACCCGCGAGCAGTTCGGCCGCCCGCTCGGCACCTTCCAGGCCGCGCAGCACCAGCTCGCCGACTGCTACATCGAGATCGACGCGCTGCGCGTCTGCGTGTGGCACGCCGCCTCGCTGATCGCGGCGGGCGAGGACGCCGACACCGCCGTCCTCGTCGCCAAGTGGTGGTCGGACGAGGGCGGGCTGAACGTCGTCCACCGCGTCCAGCACCTGCACGGCGGCATCGGCGTCGACGTCGACTACCCCGTCCACCGGCACTTCCTGTGGGGCAAGCAGATCTCCGGGATGCTCGGCGGCGCGTCCGCCGACCTCGAGGCCCTGGGCGCCGCCCTGTGAGCCGCGCCTTCGACGAGGTCGCCGTCGGGGACGAGCTGCCCGAGCTGTCCGTCCCGCTGACCCGCACGATGATCGTCGCGACCGCCCTCGCGAGCCGCGACTACCAGGACGTCCACCACGACCCGGCCCTCGCCGCGGAGCGCGGCTCCAAGGACGTCTTCATGAACATCCTGACCACCAACGGGCTCGTCGACCGGTACGTCACCTCCTGGGCGGGACCCGCCGCCCGGGTCAAGGCGATCAGGATCCGGCTCGGCGCCCCCAACTACCCGGGCGACACCATGGTCCTCACCGGCACCGTCTCCGGAAAGCACGACGACGGCCACCGCGTCGAGATCGCCGTCCGCGGCGTCAACGCGATCGGCCCGCACGTCACCGGGACCGTCGTCGTCCAGCTCCCGTCCGGCCACGAGCAGGGAGGCGCCGCGTGAGCGTCCTGCCCGGCGCCGCCGCGATCGCCGGCATCGGCGCCACCGAGTTCTCCAAGGAGTCCGGGCGCAGCGAGCTGCGGCTCGCGTGCGAGGCCGTCCTCGCCGCCATCACCGACGCGGGGCTGGAGCCGTCCGACGTCGACGGCCTGGTCACCTTCACCGCCGACACCAGCAGCGAGATCCACATCGCGCGCAACCTCGGCATCGGCGAGCTGACGTTCTTCTCCCGCGTCGGGTACGGCGGCGGCGCGGCCTGCGGCACCGTCCAGCAGGCCGCGATGGCCGTCGCGACCGGCGTCGCCGACGTCGTCGTCTGCTACCGCGCGTTCAACGAGCGGTCCGGCGAGCGCTACGGCCTCGGCCAGGCGAACCGCCCGATGGACGTCAGCGCCGACCGCGCCGCCTACTCGTGGATGACCCCGTTCGGGCTGTCGACCCCCGCCCAGTGGGTCGCCATGTTCGCCACCCGCTACATGCACGAGTACGGCGCGACCAGCGAGGACTTCGGACGCGTCGCCGTCGTCGACCGCGCGCACGCCGCCACCAACCCCAAGGCGTGGTTCTACGAGCGCCCGATCACCCTCGAAGAGCACCAGGCGTCCCGCTGGATCGCCGAACCCCTCCACCTGCTGGACTGCTGCCAGGAGAGCGACGGCGGCCAGGCCCTCGTCATCGTCTCCGCCCAGCGCGCCCGCGACCTGCCGCACAAGCCCGCCCTCATCTGGGGCGCCGCGCAGGGCTCGGGCAACGACCAGCACATGATGACGAGCTACTACCGCTCCGAGATCTCCGGCATCCCCGAGATGGGGCTCGTCGGACGCCAGCTCTACGCCCAGTCGAGCCTGACGCCCGCCGACATCCAGGCCGCGATCCTCTACGACCACTTCACCCCGCTCGTCCTGCCGCAGCTGGAGGAGCTCGGCTTCTGCGCGAAGGGCGAGGCGAAGGACTTCATCGCCGACGGCAACCTCTCCCTCACCGGCCGCCTGCCGTTCAACACCCACGGCGGCCAGCTCGGCGAGGCCTACATCCACGGCATGAACGGCATCGCCGAAGCCGTCCGGCTGCTGCGCGGCACGTCCGTGAACCAGCCGGGCGACGTCCACAACGTCCTGGTCACCGCCGGAACCGGCGTCCCGACCAGCGGCCTGATCCTCGGAGCGGACCAGTGAACGCCGGCGAATGGAAGGGCCGCCCCCTCGGCACCCGCACCGTCTCCTACGACGAGACGCGCCCGATCCTCTACGCGCTCGCGGTCGGCGCGCACGCCACCGACCTCGACCTCGTCTTCGAGGAGCGGCTGCGCGTCCTGCCGACGTTCGCGCTGACGCTCGCGCAGTGGGCGCCCGACGCGCTCGGCTCCGCCGGCGCCTTCGACGTCCGGACGGCGGTGCACGGCACGCAGCGGCTCCGCGTCCTCGCGCCGCTGCCGCGCTCGGGCGCCGTCGAGATGTCGGCGCACGTCTCCGACGTCTGGGACAAGGGCCGCGCCGCCGTCTTCGACGTCACCGTCACCAGCGACTTCTTCGAGGCGACCTGGTCGCTGTTCGCGCCGGGCTCCGGCGGGTTCGGCGGCGAGCGGGGCCCGTCGGCGCGGCCCCGGCCCGCCGAGGCGCCCGACCTCTCCCTGCCCGTCCGGACGGACCCGGACCAGGCCGCGCTGTACCGGCTGCTGGGCGACCGCCACCACATGCACATCGACCCGGACGCGGCCAAGGCCGCGGGCATGCCGCGCCCCTTCATGCACGGCCTGTGCACCCTGGCCGCCGTCACGCTGCCGCTGGCCGCCGCGGTCGGCGCCCACCCCGCCGGCCTGCGGGAACTCGAAGCCCGCTTCGCCTCACCGGTCTTCCCCGGCGACGAGCTCGCCGTGGACGCCTGGAAGGCCGGCGACGCCACCGCCTTCGAAGCCGCGGTGGACGGCACGACCGTCCTCTCCGCCGCCCAGGCGACCTTCGCCTGACCCGCTTCTGAAGGGCGGGCGGGGCTAGGGTGCTGTGCCGTGGTGGGGACGCGGCTTGACGTCGGGCGGGTCCGGGCGGCCCGCGAGGTGATCGATCCGGCCTTCCTCGACACCCCGCTGTACCGCTGCGAGGCGCTCGAGGCCGGGCTCGGATGCGCGGTGAGCATCAAGCTCGAGACCGCGAACCCGGTCCGCAGCTTCAAGGCGCGCGGCACCGAGCTGGTCGCGAGCGGGCTCGCCGGCTCCGGCGCGCGGGCCGCGGTGTGCGCCAGCGCGGGCAACCTCGGCCAGGCCCTTGCCTGGTCGGGGCGCGGGCGGGGGATCGACGTCACCGTCGTGGCGTCCCGCTCCGCGCCCGCGGCCAAGCTCGACCGCATCCGCGCCCTGGGTGCCGTGCTGGAACTCGTGGACGGCGACTTCGACATGGCCCGCGCCCGGGCCGCGGCCATCGCGGCCCGGGACGGGATCCGGCTCGTCGAGGACAGCCTCGACATCGAGACCTGCGAGGGCGCGGCGACCATCGGCCTGGAGCTCGCGGCCGCCGCGCCGCCGTTCGACGCCGTCCTGATCGCGCTCGGCGGCGGGGCGATGGCCACCGGTGTCGGGCACGTTCTCAAGGCGCTGGCACCCGGCGTCGAGGTGATCTGCGTCCAGCCGCTGGGCGCCCCGGCGATGACGCTCTCATGGCGGCGCGGGAGCGTCGTCACCACCGAGACGACCGACACCATCGCCGACGGCGTCGCCGGCCGGCGGCCGATCCCGGCCGTGCTGGACGACCTCCTCCTGGTCGCCGACGACGCCGTCCTGGTCCGGGAGGCGTCGATCGTCGCGGGGATGCGGATGCTCCTCGACCACGCCGGCCTCGTCGTCGAGCCGTCGGCCGCGCTCGGCGTCGCGGCGGTCCTCGAGGACCGCGACCGCTTCGCCGGACGGCACGTGGCCACGATCGTGTGCGGCGGCAACGTCGACATGGACGCCTACCGCCGCTGGGTCGGCATGGCCCCCTGACCTGCCCCGCCCCGCCTCGGGCGGTGGTCAGAGGGCGGAGCCGCCGGTGGCGTCGACGACGCGTCCGGTCACCCAGCGGGCGTCGTCGGAGGCGAGGAACGCCACGACGTCCGCGACGTCCTCGGGGGTGCCGACCCGGCCGAGCGCGGACAGGGACGACGCGTGCTCCCACGCCTCGGCGTTCCCGCGCAGCCATCCGGCGTTGACGTCGGTGTCGATGATCCCGGGGGCGACGGAGTTGACCGTGATCCCGCGCGGGCCGAGCGCCTTGGCGAGGTTGAGGGTGAAGGTGTCCAGGGCGCCCTTGGTCGAGCCGTAGGCGATCGCCTCGGGCATCGCGAGGCGGGCCGCGCCGCTGGAGACGTTCACGATCCGACCGCCGTCGTTGAGCCGGGGCAGCGCCTGCTGGACGATGAAGAACGGCGCGCGGACGTTCACCGCGAACACCTCGTCGAACGCCTCCTCGGTGAGGCCGGCCAGGTCCGCGCTGCGGCCGATGCCGGCGTTGTTGACCACGATGTCGACGCGGGCGCCGCCGGTCCGCGCGTCGAACGCCTCCCAGAGCGCCGCCGCGTCGCCGTGCCGGCCCAGCTCGGCGTGCAGGGCGACCGCGCGGCCGCCGTCCTTCTCGATGGTCCGGACGGTCTCGTCCGCGGCGGCGGCGTCGTACCCGTAGGTCAGCGCGACGGTCGCCCCGTCGGCCGCCAGCCGCCGCGCGACGGCCCGTCCGATGCCGCGGCTGCCGCCGGTGACCAGCGCGACCTTGCTCGCGAGACGTTCCATGGCGATGCTCCATCCACTTGTTGAGTGATCGTTCAAGAAGAAACGTAGCACGGTTTGTTGAGTGTTTGCTCTAGAATTCGGTCATGACCGAGAGCCGCCGGGGACGTCCCCGCACCTTCGACCGCGACCGGGCGCTCGCCACGGCCGTCGAGATGTTCTGGGAGCGCGGCTACGAGGCCACCTCCGTCGGCGACCTGACCGCGGCGATGGGCATCCGGCCCGCGAGCCTGTACGCCGCCTTCGGCGACAAGAAGGCCCTGTTCAAGGAGGCCGTCGCCGCCTACCAGGCGTCCGAGCCCGCGGGCTTCGCGGGCGCCGCCCTCCGCGAGGAGCGCACCGCCCGGGACGTCGTCGCGCGCATCGTGCGCGAGGCCGCCGAGATCTACACCGACCCGTCCCACCCGGCGGGCTGCCTGATCATGCGCTCGGCCACCAACGTCACGCCCAAGGACACCGACATCGAGGCGTTCCTGCGCGACATCCGCAACGCCAACGTCGACGCCTTCACCGGCCGCTTCGACGAGGCCGTCCGCGCGGGCGAGTTCCCCGGCTCCACCGACACCCGGGCGCTCGCCCAGTACCTGGCGACCGTCCTCCAGGGCTTCTCCCAGCGGGCCGCCGACGGCGCGACGGCCGCGGACCTGCGGCCGGTGGCCGAACTCGCCCTCGCCGCCTGGCCTTAAGCCCCCGCGCCGTGATCCACCTCATGGCTCCTCGGCTGGGAGCAGGGGGGCGAGGGCGGCGGCGGCCCGGATGAGGGCCCTGGAGCGGGCGTCGATGTCCGCGTCCCGGGCCGCGAGGGCGGCGGTCAGATCGTCCCATCGGCGTGCGCGGCGCAGCTCCGGCATGAGGGCCTGGAGCGGGGCGATGCGGTGGCCGGCCAGGCGCAGCTGGTGGACGATCCGCGCGTCCCGGACGTCGGCGGGGGAGTACCGGCGGGTGCCGCGCGGGACGGTCCGGGCGGGGACGACGAGGCCCTCGGCGTCCCAGTGGCGCAGGGTGGAGGCGCGGACGCCCAGGGCGGAGGCCAGCTCGGACACGGTCATCGCGTCGGACGGGCGGACGTCGCCGATGGGCTCGGCCGTGATCGCCGCCGCGGCCTCCCGGGCGAGGGCGAGGTCCCGGCGCTCGGCGGCGAGGCGGGCGTGCGCGGCGTCGAGGAGGGCGAGCAGGCCGGAGTCCGGGTGGGCGTGCGCGGCCCGCATGATCCGCTTGGCCTCGACGGGGCCGGTCCCGGCGGCGAGGGCCCGGTACGCGACGGCGGAACGGACGTGGGTCTCGGTATAGCGCCGGTAGCCCGAGGCGGTGCGCGACGCGGGCGGGAGCACGCCGTCGCGTTCGAGGTTCCGCACCTGCTGGACGGAGCACCCCGCACGGCGCGCGACATCGACCGTGCGCAGAGGCGATTGGAGACCTACCACGCCTCTACCTTGGATGCTGCCGCGCCAAGTCTCCACAAGCACTTGAATGAAACGCTCGAATGCATGGGCATCGACGAGATCATCGAGTTCGTGGGCGGCTTCGAGGGCGTGCTGGTCCTCCGGCCCCAGGCGGGCGACGGCTCGCCGGAGATCGCCTGGGGTGACGTGTTCTTCTACTACGCGCCCGACGGGAACGTCCCGACCGCGACGCAGCCGTTCGCGACGATCGTGACGAAGGACTATCCCGGCGACGAGGGATCGCGGCTGGACCGGCCCGGCGCGTTCCGGGTGAACACCGCCGTTGGGAAGGACGCCTTCGAGCGGTGGACGGAATCCACGGACCCGAGCGCGGTGGACGTCCTGCAAGCGCATCCCGTCTACGGGGACGCGGGCTGGCTCGCCGTGGTGAACCCGGGGCCGGCGACCGAGGCGGCGCTCCGGGACCTGCTCCGCACGGCGCACGGCCGGGCCCGGCAGCGCTACGAGCGGCGTTCGGCCCTCCGGCAGCCCTGAGCGGTGCCGGCGGCGCGGGTCAATGGCGGCGCGTGAAGAACAGGTGGACCAGGCAGAGGACGGCCAGGGCGGTGCAGGCGGCGAGGGCCGCCGTGGCGCCGTGGGGGAGGAGGGCGCCGCCGAGGACGGTGCCGATGCCGATGCCGGCGTAGAGGGTGGAGGCGTTCAGGCCGACGACGACCGCGGTCTCCTGCGGGGCGGCGTTGATGAGGCGGACCTGCTGGGCCGGGGTCTGGAACCAGGTGGTGGCGCCCCAGGCGATCATCAGGAGCGCGGTGGCCGGGAGCCAGGACGTGCCCGTCGCGGCCGCGCAGGTGAGCAGCGCGAGGGTCGCGGCGAGGGCGGTGTAGCCGGCGACCTGGACGCGGACGGGCCCGTGCCGGTCGACGCGGGCCCCGGCCGTCAGGTTGCCCGCGACCGCTCCGGCGCCGTACAGGAACAGGAGCCAGGGCTCGGCGCCCTCGCCGGCGCCGAGGGCCCGCATGATCGGGACGGCGTAGGCGTACAGCCCGTACCCGGCGGCCATGCCGAGGACGGTGAGCGGCAGGACGGCGACGACGCCGGGGTGGCGCAGCGCGGCGAGCCGCCGGCGAAGCGGGATGCGGGGGCCGCCGGGGAGCGCGGGCATCGCGCGGAGCACGCCCGCGGCGGCGACCGCGCACAACGCCGCGACCAGCGCGAGCGCGGCGTGCCAGTCGAGGGCCCGGGCGGCGAGGTTCCCGAGCGGGACGCCGAGGGCGGTCGCGACGGTGAGCCCGCCGACGACGACGGCCAGGGCGCGGGCGCGCTGGGCGGGGGCGACGAGCGACGCGGCGACCGCTCCGGCGTTGGGGGTGAAGGCCGCCGCGCCGGACGCGGCGGCGATGCGCGAGACCATCAGGACCGCGAAGTCCGGCGCGAGCGCGGAGCCGAGGTTGGCGGCGGCGAGCACGGCGAGGGCGCCGACGAGCAGGGCGCGGCGGGGGACGCGGGCGAGGACGGTCGCGAGCACCGGGGACAGGACGGCGTAGGTGATCGCGAACGCGGTCGCGGACAGCCCGGCCGTGCCTTCGGAGACGTGCAGGGAGGACGCCATGTCGGGCAGGAACCCGGCGACGACGTAGGCGTCCGTCCCGACGGCGAAGGTGCCGAGCCCGAGGATCAGCGTCGAGCCGAGCCCGCGCGGGGCGCCCGCGTCGTCCGCTCCGGTCCGTGCCGTCTCATACCGATGTATCGGGGTATTCAAGGTCCCTGTTTCCTCTCCAAAATAGCCCGGGGGCCGGGCGGCGGTCGGTCAGGCGGTTCAGGCGGTCAGTCGGTGAGGCGGGCGTAGTTGCGCCGCGTGCGGGCGGCTCCCTCGGGGGCGCGTTCCATCAGGTCGGCGATGGTGGTGCCGGCCAGCTCGCGGCGCCAGGCGAGCTCGGCGCGGCGCATCAGGGCGGAGATGCCGCAGGGGCCGTCGAACTCCCGGCCGGCGTCGCGCCCGCCCGCCCCGCGCTGCCGGATCTCGGTGCAGCGGAACGCCTCGAGCGGCCCTTCGAGCGCGGTGACGACCTCCATCACCGTGATCTTCTCGGGCGGCCGGGCGAGCGACCAGCCGCCCCGCACGCCCGGCGCGGAGGTCAGGATCCCGGCGCGGGCGAGCGGCTGGAGGCGCTTCTTCAGGTACTCCTGCGGCAGGTCGAACCAGGCGGCGAGCCGCCGGATCGAGACCGGTGCCGCGTCGTCCAGCCAGCCGAGCGTCACGCAGCAGTGCAGTCCCCACTCGACGCCCTCGCCCATCCGCATGAACCGGGACTATACACGTCCCGGTTTACGCGGTCAGCCCCAGGGCGGCGATCAGGTCGCGCATCTCGTCCCGGTAGACGGCGGCCGGGTCGTGGACGAGCGGTCGCAGGTGGCCGTAGATCTCCAGGGCCATCAGCCCGTGCATCCGCCCCCAGACCCGCAGGGTCAGGGCGAGCGCCTCGGGTGGCAGGCCGGGGAAGTCCTCCCGGACGTGGCCGACGAGCCCCGGGTCGAAGTCGTCCCAGGCGTAGCGGCGCCCGTCCCGCTGGAGCGCGGCGGCGGACGGCCAGGCGGCGGCGACGAGCCCGACGAGGCCGGTGCAGGCGCGCAGCGCGGCGGCCTTGCCGGGGCCGTCGTCGGGCGCCTGGTAGCCGGGCACCGGGTCGCCGTAGACCAGCCGGAAGCCCTCGGGGTTCGCCACCGCCCATTCCCGCACGGCCTGCGCCCAGGCCAGGATCCGGCCGCCCGGGTCGGACTCCGGGACGGCGTCGCGGGCGCCCTCCGCCGCGGCGACCAGCGCGCCGTACACGTCGCCGATCAGCGTCGTGACCAGGTCGTCGCGGGTGGCGAAGTAGCTGTAGATCGCGCCGGCGGTCATGCCCATCTCGCGGGCGATGGCGCGCAGTGAGATCGCGTCCGGGCCGCCCTTCGCCATCAGTTCGAGCGCGATCGCCTTGATCTCGTCGCTGGTCTGGGCGCGCAGCCGGGCGCGGCGGCTCGGGGTGGGGTCGTTCACGCTTGACACTCTACAGCGTTGGACTACTGTACGGCGTGCTCACTTTGAACGGCGTGTAGTAAATCAACGGCATGCAGGAGATGGCATGGAACGGCATCGGGCACGCCTCGCGCTGCTCGCATCGACGCAGCTCATCGTGGCTCTCGACTACAACATCGTGTACGTGGCGCTGCCCGGGATCGGGACGGCGCTCGGCTTCGGGCCGTCGTCCGTCCAGTGGGTGGTCAGCGCCTACTCGGTCGGCCTCGGCGGGCTCCTGCTGTTCGGCGGACGGGCCGTGGACCGGCTCGGCGCCCGCCGGATGTTCATGACCGGCCTCGCGCTGTACGGCGCCGCCTCGCTCGCGGGCGGCCTCGCATCCGGCGCGGGGATGCTCGTCGCCGCCCGCGCGGTGCAGGGCGCGGGCGGCGCCCTGCTGACCCCGGCGACGCTCACCCTCATCTACCGGGGCTTCGCCGAGGGCCCCGCGCGCAACAAGGCGCTCGGTGCCTGGGGGATGGCGGGCAGCGCGGGGCTCGCCGCCGGGTCCCTGCTGGGCGGCGTGCTCACCAACTACCTCGGCTGGGAATGGGTGTTCTTCGTCAACGTGCCGCTGGCGCTCGCCTGCGCGGTCGCGGCGCCGCGGCTGCTGCCCGCCGACCCCGCCCGCGCGCCCGGCTCGTTCGACGTGCCGGGCGCGGCGCTGGCCACCGCGGCGTCGGCGCTGCTGGTGTTCGGGCTGGCGAGCGGGCCGGACGCCGGATGGGCGTCCCCGCGCGCCGCCGGGTCGCTGGCCGCCGGGGCCGTCCTGTTCGCGGTGCTGCTCGCGGTGGAGGCCCGCACCCGCGACCCGCTCATCCCGCTGCGGCTGGCCCGCGGCCGCGGCCTCGCCACCACCATGATCGTGATCGCCGTCTTCCAGGGCACGCTCGGCGGCGGCTACTACATCCTGACCTCCTACCTGCAGCCCGTCCTCGGCTACAGCGCGCTGGAGGCGGGGCTGGCGTTCCTGCCGCTGACGCTGGTCTGCATGCTCGCCGCGCTCAAGATCACCCCGGTGGTGCTCGGACGCTGGGGGATCCGCGCCACCCTCGCCGTCTCGACGATCGGGACGGGCGCGGGCATCGCCGCGATGGTCGCCGGCACCACGGCCGGCGGCGGCTTCTGGACGCTGCTGCCCGGCAGCGCCGTCTGGGGCCTGTTCGGCGGCGTCGCGTTCGTGACGCTGTTCGCCTCCGCCGGCGCGGGCGTCCCGGCGGACCAGCAGGGCGTCGCGTCCGGGCTGGCCAGCAGCGCCAAGGAGATCGGCGGCGCCCTCGGGCTGGCGGTGTTCGTCGCGATCGCCAACGCCCCGGGCGACCTCCTGCACGGCCTGCACGCCGCCGGCTGGGTCGCCGCGGCCGCCACCGCGGCGGGCGGCCTGGTCGCCCTCGCCCTCAAGCCCTCCCGTCCCGGCGGCGCGGAACGGGAGTCCCTCTCTCTCGAAGGAGCCCTCAAGTGACCACGACCGACCTGATCAACGCCTATCTCGACATCTGGAACGAGCGGGACGCCGCCGCCCGGGAGGCGCTCATGAAGTCCGTCCTCACCGGCGACTCGATCTACAGCGACCCCGACTACGAGGGCCTGCGCGGGCACGCCGAGCTGTCGGAGGCGATCGGGCGCGCCCAGGCGAACTTCGGCGACCTGCGGTTCGCGCTCGGCGACGTCATCGGCGTCCACCACGACCGTGCGCTGTTCACCTGGCGGCTGGGCGAGGCCGCGACCGGCTACGACGTCGTCGAGTTCGACGGCGACCGCATCCGCAGCGTCGTCGGGTTCTTCGGATGACCGGCGAGCACCCCTGGGCCGCCGCCTGGACCACGGCGCCGCAGCGGCCGGGCCCCGGCTTCGCCCCCAACTGGTCAGAAGAGGGCTTGGGCGGGTGGACGGTCCGGCAGACCGTCCGGCTCGGCATCGGCGGCGACGCGCTGCGGATCCGCCTGTCCAACCGCTACGGCGCCGCGCCGCTCCGGATCGCGGGCGCCACGGTCGCGGCGTCCGCGGGCGGCGCCGCGGTGAAGCCCGGCACGGTGCGGGAACTGACCGCCGGCGGCGCACCCTCCTTCGCCGTGCCGCCCGGCGCGGACCTGGCGACCGACGGCGTGCCGTTCCCGGCCGGGCCGCTGGACGCGGTGACGATCACGCTGGTGGTGGACGAGCCGTCCGGGCCGGTGACGTTCCACGCCCAGGCGCTCGCGACGACGTACCGGGCGGCGGGCGACCGCCGCGGCGACGGCGACGGCGCCGCGTTCACGGAGACGTCGCAGTCCTGGTACCTGCTCGTCGGCGTCGACGTGGCCGGGCCCGGGGTCGCGGGCGACGGCATCGTGGTCCTCGGCGACTCGCTCACCGACGGGACGGGCGGCACCCCCGACACCGACCAGCGGTTCCCCGACCTGCTCGCCCGGCGGCTGGTCGCGGCGGGCCGGCCGCGCGCCGTCCTCAACCAGGGGATCGGCGGCAACCGGGTGACGGTCGACTCGCCGTGGCTCGGCGACAGCGCCACCACCCGGTTCGACCGGGACGTGCTGGCCCAGCCGGGCGTCGGCACCGTCGTCGTCTTCGCCGGGATCAATGATGTCGGCATCGGCGAGGTGGCGGGCGACCCGCCGTTCCCCGTCTTCGCCCCGTGCACGGTGGTGCCGGCGGCGGAGGTCGTCGCCGGCCACCGGGACATGGTCCGGCGGGCGCGCGCCGCGGGCCTGCGGACGGTCGGGGCGACGCTCGGGCCCATGCGGGGCTCGGCCTTCTCCACCGCGCGCAGCGAGGCCGCGCGAGCGGAGGTCAACGCCTGGATCCGCGGGTCGGGGGAGTACGACGCCGTCCTCGACTTCGCCGCGGTGCTCGGCGACGCGCTCGACCCCGTCCACGACTCGGGCGACCACCTGCATCCGGGCGACGCGGGGTACCGGGCGATGGCCGCCGCCGTCGACCTCGACGCGCTGTGACGTCCGGCCGGGGCCGGCCTCCGGGACGGTCCCGGCCGGACGCGGGTCAGGGGAGGGCGGACAGGTCGATCGCGGACACGGCCGCCGCGTCGTGGTGGATCGTGTACCGGCCGCCGGCCAGCGACGGCAGGTCGGCGAGCGGGACGAGGTGCGGGAAGTCGGCGGTCGCCACGCGGACGCGGAGCCGGTGACCCGCGGGCACGGTGGCGAACGCCGGCCGGATCTGGATGTCGTACCGGGTCAGCTTCCCGGGCGTGACCGGGCTCTGCGCGGCGCGGGTGAGCGGATGGTACGGGTACACCCAGCCGCCGGACGCGCCCTTCCAGCTGCGCTTGGCGTCGACCGCGCGCATCGAACCCATGAGCGCGCCGCCGCTGACGTCGGTGGACGTCCCGTCGGGCGCGACGTCCTCGACGGTGAGCGCCCACAGCGTCTCCGGGCGGGTGGACGCGGCGCGCAGCGTGACGCCGATCGGCCCGGCGAGGTGGAGCGGCTTGGCCAGCGCGGGCGAGGTGTAGGTCGTCTCGCCCGGCCCGTTGACGGGCTTGCGCTGCGAGCCGGTGCAGGGCGAGGCGATGCCCGCACCGGCGAAGAGCTGCGACAGGAGCCCGGCGGCGAACTGGTCGGTGGAGCGGGTGCACGGGTTCGACAGGCCGGTGAACGCGATCGAGTCGGCGGGCTCGGCGCCCGTGGGCGCGGCGAAGGTCAGGCGGCCCTGCGAGCGCAGGAACATCCGGGTCGGGCGCGCTTGCGCGAGGGGGTAGCGGGCGGTGTCGTAGCGCCGCCCGCCGGGCTCGATCACGTGGAGGGGCGTGTTGGTGGTGACGGTGCCGCGTCCCTTGAGCCAGTGGTCGAACCACGCGAGCTGGATCGCGTCGAGGTTCTGCCCGCTGCCCATGTCGCCGTGCGTCCACGGTCCGTAGAGCAGCTGGTACTTGGCGGAGACGGGCTGGCCGGGCGTCATGGGGGCGGTCACCGGACGTCCCGCCGCCGCGTTCTGCAGGCCGCTGTACAGCAGCGGTTCGCCGCGCTGGAAGACGTCGTAGAGCCCGCCGACGAGGTAGACCGCGACGCCGTTCGCGACGATCCTGCGCAGGACGCTTTCCGGCGCCCGCGCCTTCCACCAGGCGTTGTCGTACCTGCGCGGGCCGTTGGCGAGCATGTCGCGCGCGATCGTCAGCTCGAACGGCCCGGCCTGCATGAGGTGCTCGTAGGACAGGAGCAGCGCCGCCGCCGGGTCCTTGGGCAGTTCCACGAACGGCGTGGTGACCCGCGTGACGCCGTAGCCGAACACCAGGCCGAGCGGCGACTCGACGTTCAGCGCGCCGCCGCTGACGAACAGGTCGCGGTAGGGGTCGGCGGACGCCGCCATCGGGAAGATCGCCTTGAGGGGGGAGTGCGGGCCGACCGCGGCGGCCGTGAACAGCTGGTCGATCGCGAGGTACGACAGGCCGAGCATGCCGACCTTCCCGCTGGAGTTCGGCAGGCGCGCCGCCCAGTTCACGATCTGCGCGCCCGCCTGCGCCTCGGACGGCTCGAACAGGTCGAACTTCCCCTGCGAGCCGCCCGTTCCGGGGACGTCCACGACCAGCCCCATGTAGCCGCGTTCGATGAGGTACGGGTTGAGGCCGCCGGTGCCGGGGGAGCCGGTCTGCGCCGACGGCGTCTTGCCGTACGGGGTGAACCCGACGATCACCGGGAACGGGCCGCGCGCCGGCTTCCCGGTGGCGCGGTCGGCGGGCATGTGCAGGTCCGCGCGTAGCAGCGTCCCGTCCTTGAGCCGCAGCGTCAGGTTGCGCTGCACGGTGACGCCGTAGGGCGCCGCGGGCGCGGGGGCCGCCGAGGCGGGGGCGGTCAGCGCGGCGAGGACCAGGATCAGGGAGCACACAGCTGCGAGGCGGCGCATGGCGCGACTCCTGGGGTCGGAGGTGCTTGAGCGGGACGCTAACAACCCGCGCGCCCGCCGGGAACCCCAAACGAACAAAAATGTTTATTTGATGCCGGCGTCCGCGGCGATGTCGTCGAAGTAGGCCCGCAGCAGCCGGACGCCGAGCGCGATCGTCGCCGGGTCGCCGTCCGGGGAGTCCTGGAACGCCAGCCGCAGCAGGCCGTCCGCCGAGGTGATCGCGACGAGCAGCACCCGCTCGGCGTCCGGCAGCGGCGGCAGCCCGATCTCGCCGGTCGCCAGGTCGTGGAGGCGGACGGCCATCTCGGTGTCGACGCGGCGGAGCAGGCCGGTGTCGATCGGCCCGGTGTCGCGGAAGTCGGCGACGAGGAAGCCGGGCACGGTGCGGCGCAGCGCGAGGCTCTCCTCGTAGACGAGGACGGCGGCGTCCGCCCAGCTCCGCACCGGCGCGGCGGCGAGGCGCTCGCGCAGCCGCGCCATCAGCACGGCGAGCTGGCGCATCGCCAGCTCGTGCAGCAGTCCCGGCTTGCCGTCGAAGAACTGGTACAGGGTGCCGATCGGGACGCCCGCGCGCCGGGCGACCTCCCGGGTGGTCAGCGCCTCCTGGCCGGCTTCGGCGAGCAGCTCCGCGCAGGCGTCGAGCAGCCGCTCGACGCGCTCGGCGCTGCGGCGCTGGGCCGGCCTGCGGCGCACCCCGTCGGCCATGGAAGGCCCCCTCCCGCTGAACATGACGCTTGTTCATGTTTAATGTGACTCTCGCTCATGTTAGAGAGGAGACGCGCATGCCTCCCCGCTTCCCCGAGGGCTTCGTCTGGGGCACGGCGACGTCGGCGTACCAGATCGAGGGCGCGGTGCACGAGGACGGCCGCGGCGCGAGCATCTGGGACTCCTTCTGCGCCCTGCCCGGCCGGATCCGGAACGGCGACACCGGCGACGTGGCCTGCGACCACTACCACCGGTGGCCCGAGGACGTCGCGCTCATGGCGGACCTCGGCGTCGACGCCTACCGGTTCTCGGTGGCGTGGCCGCGGATCCAGCCGGACGGCCGCGGCCCCGCCAACCCCAAGGGCCTCGACTTCTACGACCGCCTGGTCGACGCGCTCGCCGAGCGCGGCATCGCGCCCGCGCTCACCCTCTACCACTGGGACCTCCCGCAGGCGCTCCAGGACGCCGGCGGCTGGATGAACCGCGACACCGCGCACCGCTTCGCCGAGTACGCCGGGCTCGTCGCCGACCGGCTCGGCGACCGCGTCCCGACCTGGATCACGCTCAACGAGCCGTTCGTGCACATGACCGAGGGCCACGCCCGCGGCGTCCACGCGCCGGGCCAGGCCCTCCTCCTCGACGCCCTGCCCGTCGCCCACCACCTGCTGCTCGCCCACGGCCTCGCCGTGCCCGAGCTGCGCCGGCGCACGTCCGGGCAGGTGCTGATCACGAACAACTACAGCCCCGTCTGGGCGGCGACCGGCTCCGACGCCGACCGGGCCGCCGCCACCGCGTTCGACGCGCTGCAGAACCGGCTGTTCACCGACCCCGTCCTGCTCGGCCGCTACCCGGACCTGTCCGCGTACGGCGTCGAGGGCGCGTTCCCGTTCGTCGAGGACGGCGACATGGACGTCATCGCCGCGCCGCTCGACGGGCTCGGCGTGAACTACTACAGCCCGACCCGCGTCGCCGCACCGGACAGCGGGGCCTCGACCGCAGGGGCGTCCGTGCTCAGCGAGGTCGAGGGCCGCCTCGACGGCACCGGCCTGCCGTTCGAGGACGTCCCGATCGACGGCCACCCGGTGACCGCCTTCGGCTGGCCGGTCGTCCCCGACGGCCTCCGCGAGCTGCTGGTGCGGCTGCGCGACCGCTACGGCGCCGCGCTGCCGCCGATCCTCGTCACCGAGAACGGCTGCTCCGTCCGCGACGAGCCCGGACGTCCCGATCAGGAGCGCATCGACTTCCTCGACGGCCACCTCCGCGCCCTCCACCAGGCCATCGCCGAGGGCGTGGACGTCCGCGGCTACTTCGTCTGGTCGCTGCTGGACAACTTCGAGTGGGCGGAGGGGTACGAGCAGCGGTTCGGGCTCGTCCACGTCGACTTCGCCACGCAGCGCCGCACGCCCAAGGCGTCCTACCACTGGTTGCGCGAACGTCTCGCCGAGTACCGGTGAGCGGGACGCCCTAGCCAGCCCGTGGTGACCGGGGCCACCATGGGCTGTCATGGGCGAACTGACGATTCCGGCGGTGTTGGCACGGGCGGCGGAGGCGTTTCCGGACGCCGAGGCCGTGGTGGACGGGGACGTCCGCGTGACGTTCGCGCAGCTGCGGGACCGCGTGCGGGAGGCGACCGCCGCGTTCGCCGGCGCCGGCATCGAACCGGGCGACCGGATCGCGATCTGGGCGCCGAACGGGCTGCCGTGGATCGTCACCGTGCTCGGCGCCATGGGCGCGGGCGCGACGCTCGTCCCGCTCAACACCCGCTACAAGGGCGACGAGGCGCGCTGGCCGCTCACCCGCGCGCGCGTGAAGATGCTGTTCGTCGCCGACGGGTTCCTCGGCATCGACTACCCCGGCATGCTCGGGGTCGACGCGACCGGCGCCTACCCCGGCCTGCCCGACCTGAAGGCCGTCGTCACGTTCAACGGCGAGGAGCGGCCCGGCGTGACGTCGTGGGCCGGGTTCGTCGGCAAGGCCGTCCCGCTCGCGGAGGCGGACGCGCGCGCCGCGGCCGTCCGCCCCGGCGACGTCGCCGACATCCTGTTCACGTCCGGCACGACCGGCAAGCCCAAGGGCGTGATGTGCACGCACGAGCAGAACGTCCGGACGTTCGAGGCGTGGGCGGCGCGGACCGGCGTGCACGCCGGCGACCGCTACCTGATCGTGAACCCGATGTTCCACTCGTTCGGCTACAAGGCGGGCGTGATCGCGTGCGTGCTCAAGGGCGCCACGATGGTGCTGCAGCCGGTGTTCGAGGTGGCGGAGACGCTGCGGATCATCGAGGCGGAGCGGATCACGGTGCTGCCCGGCCCGCCGACGATCTACACCACGCTGCTGGACGCGCCGGGCCGCGCCGAGCGCGACCTGTCGTCGCTGCGGCTCGCGGTGACCGGCGCCGCCGACGTGCCCGTCGCGCTCGTCCGGCGGATCCGCGAGGAACTGTTCCCGCAGGTCATCACCGCCTACGGGCTGACGGAGTGCTCCGGCACGGTGTCCGCCTGCTCGCTGGACGACGATGACGAGACGATCGCGACGACGTGCGGCCGGGCCATCGACGACGTCGACGTGAAGATCGTCGACGACAAGGGCGACGCGGTCCCGGCGGGCACCGACGGGGAGATCCTCGTCCGCGGCTACAACGTGATGAGCGGCTACCTCGACGACCCGGAGGCGACCGCGGAGACGATCCGGGACGGCTGGCTCGACACCGGCGACCGGGGCCGCCTCGACGAGCGCGGCAACCTGACCATCACCGGCCGGACCAAGGAGATGTTCGTCGTCGGCGGCTTCAACGTGTACCCGGCGGAGGTCGAGGACGTCCTCGCGGGGCACGGCGCGGTCGCCGAGTCCGGCGTCGTCGGCGTCCCGGACGCCCGGATGGGCGAGGTCGGCCGCGCCTACGTCCGGCTGCGTCCCGGCCGCACCGCGACCGCCGAAGAGCTGATCGCGTTCTGCCGCGAGCGGCTCGCGAACTTCAAGGTGCCCAAGGAGGTCGTCTTCGTGGACGACCTTCCGAAGACCGCGTCCGGGAAGGTCCGCCGCGTGGAGCTCAAGGAGCAGGCCGGCGCCTGACCCTCGTCGAGCCGCGGGGGGGGGGGGCCGGCCCGGGGGGGGCGCCCCGCCCCCGGCGCCCCGGGGGGGGGCGGGGGGCCGCGGCGGGGGGGGGGGGGGGGGCGGCGGGGCG